>NZ_JBIDFF010000006.1:0-71277 GCF_046635645.1 Gilliamella sp. BG2 | reverse complement strand
CACTTAGTTATTTGATTCATTTTTTACTGAAACGTATAGTTACCTGAAACTTTTTGACAAAAATTATCTTATAAAAAAATAAAAATGCCGTTAGTTTGAGCTAACGGCATTCTATTAAGTATATAAATGACCTTTTATTACTATTTCTTCTTCGCTTTAGCATTTGGTAAATCAGTGACAGAGCCTTCATAAATTTCAGAGGCTAAGCCAATTGATTCATGCAATGTTGGGTGAGCATGAATTGTTAATGCGATATCTTCGGCATCACAACCCATTTCGACAGCTAAGGTGATTTCACCTAGTAATTCACCGCCATTCACACCAACAACCGCACCACCTAATAGGCGATTATCTGCTTTATTGAAGATCAGTTTTGTCATCCCTTCAGAGCAATCAGAAGCAATAGCTCGTCCTGAAGCTGCCCATGGGAAGATTGATACTTCATAATCAATACCTTTCTCTTTCGCTTCTTTTTCAGTTAAACCAACCCAAGCAACTTCAGGTTCAGTATAAGCGATAGAAGGAATGGTTTTTGGATCAAAGAAGTGTTTTTTACCTGCAATTACTTCTGCTGCCACATGACCTTCGTGTACGCCTTTGTGCGCAAGCATTGGTTGACCAACAATATCTCCAATTGCATAGATATGCGGAACATTGGTACGCATCTGTTTATCGACTTCGATAAATCCACGGTCAGTAACATTAACGCCTGCTTTTTCCGCACTAATTAATTTACCATTTGGTGTACGACCAATAGCCACTAATACCGCATCATAAGTATGAGTTTCGGTGCTGCCGTCTTTCTTTTCCATGGTAACATAAATTGCATCATGTTTTGCTTCAACGGTAGTAACTTTAGTTTCCAATCGTAAAGTGAATTTCTTTTGGATCTGCTTAGTAAAGACTTTAATTACATCTTTATCAGCAGCCGGAATCACTTGATCAAACATTTCAACTACATCGACTTCTGAACCAAGTGCATGGTATACAGTCCCCATTTCAAGACCTATAATTCCGCCACCCATTAATAATAATTTTTTAGGAATGGTGGTTAAGGCTAAGGCATCTGTAGAATCCCAAATACGAGGATCATCATGTGGAATAAAAGGCAACTTGATTGGACGAGAGCCCGCTGCAATAATTGCATTATCAAAGGTGATCTTAGTGATTCCTTTTGATGAAGTTACCTCCATTGTATGACTACCAGTAAACTGTGCTTCACCTTGAATAACATTGACTTTGCGCATTTTGGCCATACCAGCTAGTCCATTAGTCAGTTGACTAATAACTTTTTCTTTCCAGCCACGCACTTTGTCTAATTCAAGTCTAGGTGTACCAAAATGGATACCATGTTCGGTTAATGATTTTGCTTCATCCATTACTTTAGCAACATGAAGTAATGCTTTTGATGGAATACAGCCTACATTTAAACAAACACCACCAAGTGTTGAATAACGTTCAACAAGGGTAACTTCTAGTCCAAGGTCGGCAGCACGGAACGCAGCGGAATAACCCGCTGGTCCTGCTCCTAAAACCACAACTTGTGTTTTAACATCTTGACTCATAATTTGATCTCCTTAATTACATCACTAAACGACGTAAGTCGGATAAGACGTTAACAATATGGCTTAAGAAGCGTGCACCATCAGCACCATCAATAACTCGGTGATCGAATGATAATGATAATGGCAACATTAGCCGTGGTGTAAACTCTTTGCCATTCCAAACTGGTTTCATGCTAGAGCGAGATACACCTAAAATACCAACTTCTGGCGCATTAACAATTGGTGTAAACGAGGTTGTACCAATGCCACCAAGGCTAGAAATAGTGAAACATCCACCTTGCATATCGCTACCTGTCAATTTACCTTCACGTGCCTTTTTAGAAATTGCCGCAAGCTCACGAGAAAGTTCAACAATACCCTTTTTATCAACATCTTTAAATACTGGTACTACAAGACCATTTGGTGTATCGACAGCAACGCCAATATTAATGTATTTTTTGATAATTAAGGTTTGGGCATCTTCAGATAATGAGCTATTAAAGCGTGGATACGCTGTTAATGCACTTGCTACCGCTTTCATGATAAACACAAGTGGCGTGATCTTAAGATCAAGTTTTTTCTTTTCTGCTTCTGCATTTTGTTGCTTACGGAATGCTTCTAAATCAGTAATATCTGTTTCATCAAATTCTGTCACATGCGGAATCATTACCCAGTTACGGTGTAAATTTGCACCTGATACTTTTTGAATTTTAGTTAATGGTAAACTTTCAACTTCACCAAATTTGCTAAAATCAACTTTAGGCCATGGTAATAGACCAGGTAATGCACCACCTGTAGCGCCACTTTCAATTTGTTTAACAGCATTTTTTACGTAAGTTTGAATGTCTTCACGTAAAATACGGTTTTTAGGACCTGTAGCAGTAACTTTTGCTAAATTTACCCCAAATTCACGTGCTAAACGACGTACAGATGGTGTTGCATGAGCATAAGCATCGTTTTCAACAAACTCATTGCTTGATGAAGCAGGCGCTGATTTTGCAGCAACTGGTGCTGGCGTTGGCTCAGGTGCTGCTTTTTCAGCAACAGGCGCTGCGGCAACTGGAGCTGCTTGAGTAACTGGAGCTGCACTAGATGTGGTTTCAAATTCCATGATTTTGGAACCTGTTTTCACTTTATCACCCACTTTTATCGTGATACTTTTAACCGTACCAGCAATGGTTGCTGGTACTTCCATTGAGGCTTTATCACCCTCAACGGTAATTAATGAATCATCAACAGATATAGTATCGCCTACTTTTACCAAAATTTCCGTTACTTCGACTTCATCACCACCAATATCTGGAACTTTTACATCTACAATTTGGCTAGTTGCAGTTGGCGTTACTTCAACTTTTGGTGCTTCTTGTGCTGTAGCTGTAGCTGGAGCTGGAGCAGCAGTTTCGCCACCTTGCCCATCAAAGACCATAATGTCAACACCTGTTTTGACTTTATCGCCAATTTTTACAGAAATAGATTTAACAATACCAGCCTGTGGTGCAGGGATTTCCATTGATGCTTTATCACCTTCAACTGTCATAATTGACTGATCAGCTTCAACTTTATCACCTATTTTAACCAGAATTTCGGTTACTTCTACTTCGTCACCACCGATATCAGGTAATTTGATTTGAATACTCATTATAATAACCTCTTATGCAATTCGTGGATTAAGTTTATCGGCATTGATTTCGAATTTTTTGATCGCATCTTCAACAACACTAACTTCAATATCGCCACGTTTAGCAAGTTCACCCAATGCTGCAACCACAACATAAGATGCATCGACTTCAAAGTGATGACGTAAATTTTCACGGCTATCACTGCGACCGAAACCGTCAGTACCGAGTACTCGATAACTTTCAGCAGGTACAAATCCACGAATTTGCTCAGCAAACAATTTCATATAATCAGTTGAAACCACCGCTGGATTGTTATTCATAATTTGTGCAACATAAGGCACTTTTGGTGTTTCACTTGGATGCAACATATTATATCGTTCACAATCTTGACCATCACGAGCCAGTTCAGTAAATGATGTTACGCTATAAACTTCTGAGCTAATACCATAATTTTTAGCTAAGATTTCAGCCGCTTCACGAACATGACGTAAAATAGAGCCTGAACCTAGTAACTGAACAGTCGGTTTGCCTTTTTGACCCTCAACGGTATCTAGTTTATAAATACCTCGTCGAATGCCCTCTTCTGCACCTTCTGGCATTGCTGGTTGTGCGTAGTTTTCATTGAGAGTTGTAATGTAGTAGTAAACGTTTTCTTGCTCACCATACATACGACGTAAACCGTCTTGCATGATTACCGCAACTTCATAAGCATAAGCAGGATCATATGATATACAGTTAGGGATGGTTAATGCTTGAATGTGACTGTGACCATCTTGGTGTTGTAGACCTTCACCATTTAGCGTTGTTCGACCAGAGGTTCCACCAATCATAAATCCACGTGCTTGTTGATCACCTGCTGCCCACATTAGATCACCAATACGTTGGAATCCAAACATTGAATAGTAAATGTAGAATGGAATCATTGGAAAATCATTTGTGCTATATGAAGTGGCCGCAGCAATCCAAGAAGCCGTTGCACCACATTCATTAATTCCTTCTTGAAGAATTTGACCTTTCTCATCTTCACGATAATAAGCCACTTGTTCTTTATCTTGTGGTGTATATTGTTGACCGTGTGGATTATAAATACCAATTTGACGGAATAAACCTTCCATACCAAAAGTACGTGCTTCATCAGCTAGAATAGGTACTAGACGTGGAGCAAGTTCTTTATCCTTAAGCATAATATTAAGCGCACGGACAAATGCTATAGTGGTTGATATTTCTTTCGATTGAGCTTCAAGTAATGACGCAAATTCACTTAATGGAGGAATTGAAACAGTTCCTGAAAAATGAGTTAATCTAGATGGTACATAACCATGTAACGCTTCACGACGCTCATGAATGTATTTGTATTCTGGCGTGTGTTCCTCAAATTTGATGTATGGTAATTTTTCAAGTGCTTCATCTGTCACTGGAATATTGAAGAAATCGCGAACATGTCGCACGCCATCCATATTCATTTTTTTCACTTGGTGAGCGATATTTTTTGCTTCAGCAGCAGCCCCCATACCATAACCTTTTATGGTGTGAGCAAGAATAACAGTTGGGCGATCTTTAGTTTCTTTTGCTCGTTGGAATGCTGCAAACATTTTAGCAGGATCTTGACCACCACGGTTTAATCTAAAGATTTCTTCATCAGACATATCTTTAACTAATTCAGCAGTTTCAGGGTATTTACCAAAGAAATGCTCGCGAACATAAGCACCGTCTTTTGATTTTAATGTTTGATAATCACCATCAAGTGTTTCATTCATTAGTCGAATTAACTTACCAGATTTATCTTTTTGGAGAAGTTTATCCCAACGGTCACCCCAAAGAACTTTAATTACGTTCCAACCAGCACCAGCAAATACACCTTCTAGTTCATTGATAATTTTGCCATTACCCGTTACTGGACCATCTAAACGTTGTAAATTACAGTTGATAACAAAAACTAAATTATCTAGTTTTTCTCGTGTTGCAACGGTAATTGCACCTTTTGATTCTGGTTCATCCATCTCACCATCACCTAAGAAAGCATAGACAGTTTGTTCAGAAGTATCTTTCAACCCACGATTTTCTAAATATTTTAAGAAACGTGCTTGATAAATGGCATTAACAGGACCAAGTCCCATCGATACTGTTGGAAATTGCCAAAATTCTGGAAGCAATTTAGGATGAGGGTATGATGGTAAACCTTTACCATGAACTTCTTGACGGAAATTATCTAATTGCTCTTCGGTTAAACGTCCTTCAATAAAGGCTCGAGAATAAATACCTGGTGAGATGTGCCCTTGGAAGTAAATTAAATCACCGCCATCTTTTTCATTACGAGCACGGAAAAAGTGGTTAAAACAGACTTCATAAAAAGTAGCTGCAGATTGGAACGATGCCATATGTCCACCAAGCTCTAAATCTTTCTTTGAAGCTCGTAACACCATCATAATTGCATTCCAACGGACAATTGAACGAATACGTCTTTCTATTTCCCAATCGCCAGGATAAGTAGGTTGCTCTTCTACTGGAATAGTATTGACATAATTACTTGTTGAAGATCCAAAAAGTACTGGAACACCCCCATCTCTCGCCTTATTAACTATTTGTTCAATAATATACTGTGCACGTTCGATTCCTTCTTCTCGAATAATAGACTCAACACTTTTGAGCCAATCTTGTGTTTCAATGGGATCGACATCATTCATTTGCATGTCCGACATATAAAAACCTCTTTTTTTGTTTAGAAAAATGCATTATTTGCTATTCTCAATTACATTAAAAAACGTAATAAAAGAAAGCTTAAACTCTGCATTACGGAGCTTCATTAATATCAGTCTGCCATTTAAAAAAAAAAAGTAAAGCAAACTGCCGCTTTGAAAAGAATGTTAATTCCTATCAAATTAATCAACTATTTCAATACTAATAATAAAATAAATGGTATTTATCTGATAAATAACTAAATTTTACTTAATAATAAATTTAAATATTATTCCTAACAGCTATGCTTAGAATAACTACAAGTTGTCAAGTTATTACAAAATCTGTTATATACTTGTAAAAATTTCGATAATATTACTTGAAGACAACAGAAAAAACTATGATCATTAATAATGTCATAATCAAAGACTTAAAAATTAAACCATATGTGTATACCTATCAAGCTATGCATGACTTTACCAAACAACGCAATGAGCATTCTCTTGATGAAATCTGGTTAGTCGAGCATGAACCCGTATTTACCCAAGGTAAAGTTGGTAAAGCAGAACATTTATTAAATCAGACAAATATCCCTGTTATTCAGACCGATCGCGGTGGTCAAATTACTTACCATGCTCCAGGTCAACAAATCATGTATATTTTATTTGATTTAAAAAGACTTAAGATAGGTATCCGAGATGTAGTTAGTTATTTAGAAAATAGTGTCATTCAAACATTGCTCCATTATGGTATTATAGCTAATGCAAAGTCTGATGCACCAGGAGTATATATTAACGAAAAGAAAATTTGTTCACTTGGTTTGCATATCAGTCGTGGCTGCACTTTACATGGACTTGCATTCAATGTTGATATGGATCTTTCCCCTTTTAATAACATTAACCCTTGTGGCTACGCTGGATTACAAATGACGCAACTAAAAGAATATGTCTCTCAAATTGACCGTAAAGAGATAAAACAACTATTAACTAATAATTTTATTAAGCAGTTACCTCAAAGATAAGATACCAATTATGCAAAATAATGAAACAATAATCAGAAGTTCGAAATATCGTGATGCCGAAAAGACGCGCTTAATTCCAACTGTAACATTAGAAGATGTCGCACCGCTAAAAAAACCTGAATGGATGCGAATTAAATTATCTGCTCACTCTGATAATATAGCACATATTAAAAACACAATGCGCAAACATGGATTACATTCAGTCTGTGAAGAAGCATCTTGCCCTAATTTAGCTGAATGTTTTAATCATGGCACGGCTACTTTTATGATTTTAGGTGATATTTGTACCCGCCGTTGCCCATTTTGTGATGTAGCTCATGGTAGACCATTACCACCAGATAGTAAAGAACCCATTAAGCTAGCGAAAACCATTCAAGAAATGAAATTACGATATGTTGTTATTACCTCGGTTGATAGGGATGATTTAAAAGATGGTGGAGCTAGCCATTTTGCTAATTGTACTCGAGAAATCAGAGAATTAAACCCAAATATAAAGGTTGAAACATTAACTCCTGATTTTCGTGGTTGTATTGATGAAGCAATTGATGTCTTAAGTGATAATCCTCCCGATGTATTTAATCATAATTTAGAAAATATACCTCGCTTATATAAAAGGATTCGACCTGGTGCTAACTATGAAGGATCACTTAAATTACTGGCAGCATTTAAAGAACGACATCCTGAAATTCCTACAAAATCTGGCTTAATGGTAGGACTTGGCGAAACAAATCAAGAATTAATTCAAGTGTTAAAAGATTTACGCAGCCATGGTGTTACTATGTTGACGCTTGGTCAATATTTACAACCAAGTAAATATCATTTACCCGTTGAACGTTATGTTTCGCCACAAGAATTTGAAGAATTAAAGCAAACGGCATTAGACATGGGATTCACACATGCAGCTTGTGGGCCATTTGTACGTTCATCTTATCATGCTGATTTACAAGCAATGGGCAAAGAGGTGAAGTAATCTTCACCCCTTTTTATAATTCTACTCAAAAGCTAAATCAATTATCCACAACCATAAAACGGCGATTTTCAGTAACGATTTGCAAAAAGATGGGTAAGCTAATTTTTTCTTCTTTTTGCAATTTACCATTAATATCATAAATTTTAGAACGACCAAAAGCATCTAAAACAACCGTTTTATCATCATAAAGTGCTGCTATAGTATTTTCATCACCAGCAACTAGCCATTGTCTAGGCTTTTGAGTAAATAGGTTTTTACCTTGACTGTATTGTTGAGGTGGCGTAGTAACATAAAATGCGTCTTGCATTAATGTAAGCATAATATCAGTTTGCGAAGTTGCTTCTGTTATTTGGGCACTTCCTTTATTTGGCCATGATATAATCAATGGTACTTTTAATGATTCTCTGTTAAAGTCGCTTCCTGCATTGCGTAACGCTACTTTTTTCACCTCGTCAATTTTAATATCATTCGAACCAGTAATAACAATAATCGTATCATCATAGGCATTAGATAATTTTAAATAGGCAATTAATGATTCAATGTATTGATCTAGCTTTTTAGCTTCAGATTGAAGATCTGATATCGTGATTTTTTTATTTTTACTTCCCAATGAATATTGGATTATAGAAAACAAAGGTGCATGATTAGCAAGGCTATTTTGTTCTTCATGCCAAGTCCTCCAGTTTTCTGTTATTTGTTTATTAGATTGTTTTTTAGGTTGTGGTATTGAAAAATTAGATAACAAAGCTGAACGATATAAAGGCTCAGCAAAACCATCTTCCGAAAATAGACCTAAGTTGTAGTGCTGTTTTGTAACGACATCAAGCAATACAGACGGTTTATGTCCAACAAGGATACTATTATAGTAGTTAGGATCTAATCCATAAAACAATGAAAAGTCATTTAAATAGGACTGATTACTTGCACCATAATGATTATCAAAGAAAATATTATCTTGAGAAAATTCATTTAACCACGGCATATGTTGAGTTAATAAATTAGTATTCCACCCTTCAATAACAATCATTAACACATTATTTTTTATTGGCTTTTGATTATAAACAATATTTCCCAACGGATATTCAATTGCCATCGCAAAAGGATTCCCTTCTTGAGCAACACGATCACGATAATCATTTTCTTTAATAAAGCCATAGCGCTCAAGAAAATGGCGAGCAGTTAAAGGATAAGAAAGTGGTAGGCTTGAACGCTGCATAGTAATTGGTCGATAAAAATTAGCATCAGCCCAAATATGAATCAAATGTGAGGCAACAAAACAAAGAATAAAAAGAATTACTACAGGCTTTGCATAGCGTTTACGTTTACTTAAGCTACGTAATTTTTTCCAGCTCCATACCGAAAATAAAATTTCAATCAACAAAATAAACGGAATAGCAATAAATACCGTACTTAAATAAGTGACTTTTTGCGATGAAAATAATTGCCAAATAGACAAATTAAGGTGCATTCTAAAATGCGAAAAAACTTCAATATCAATAATTAGTAATGAAAGACCTACTGTTGCAAAAACCGTTGCAATTATCCTTTGCCATCGAGATGAATGAATGAAAAAACTTAACGGAAAAAGCAGAATTAAATAAGCAATAAAGGTCAAATAGCTGAAATGTCCGATTGCACTAATAATTGCATAAAATCGCCCCATAAAAGTACGAGGCCAATCTGCAATGAATAAATATTGACTACCTAGTAAAATTACAACAAAAATATTAAACAACGTAAACCAATGCCCCCAACTAACAATTTGTGAGGCACGATAGTCTTTGAAGTAAGTATTTTTGATTTTGAGCATATTAAGTCGTTGCTAATGGTGGTTATTAAGATAAATAAACAATAAATTATGTTTTAGTTTACCTGATTTTAAAAAATCTTTCTGTAAATTTTTTATTTGCTACCATAAAGATTTTGGTAATCTGTTGGCGATACATCGGATACTTGTTATAATTTCAAAATGAAATAAGTTAACAAAAAGATAAAAACTTTGGCAATTAAACAACTCAACGCAAAACAGATCCAGCCTGATTTATCCTATATTTCTGAACTTAGAAACAAAACTAATAATTCAATATCATTAGCATCAGAAAAATCAGAACATTTACTCATGTGGCAACCACGTGTGGCCTCTGCCTTAGCACTGTTATGCCCACCCAAAAGAGTATGTTATAGCCCACGTTTTATGTTGCTTAAAGCACCTGAAAGCGAGCTTTTTTTTGATTTACTAAGACAAGCCATTAAATCTGATTTATATTCACCTTCATTAGGCTATAGTTATTTTTTTAGCGAAAGTAAAATTACGCTGGCCAATGCAAAGAGCAAACAAGATAATTTTGCAGCTCAAGACAATTGTTTATTTGCATCTTCTGTTGATAGTGAAAAACTATTTGGTTGTGTTAGACAACCTGAAAATAGCCCTATAAAATTACAAGCTGGACTTGTTCATCGTGCTAATGGCGGCATTTTAATTTTAGGCCTTCGCTCACTACTTAGCCAACCATTGTTATGGTCTAAACTAAAACAAATGGTAATAAAGCAAGAGTTTGAATGGGTTTCAGCTGACGAATCTCATCCTTTACCTTTGTCCATTCCTCCTATGCCACTTGATTTACGAATCATTTTAGTTGGGGATAGATTAAGTTTAGCAGAATTACAAGATTTTGAACCTGAATTTTATTCAACTTCTATTTATACTGAATTTGAAAATGAATTGCAGGTCAAATCGCCAGAACAAATCGAACAATGGATTAATTATTTAAATTTTATTGCGAACAAACAACAATTACCCAATATTGATACCTTAGCTTTAGCAAAAATTTACAAAGAGGCTACTCGCTATACTGGTGATCAACATTACCTCCCTCTTTCGGTAGATTGGATTAATTCGCTATTAGTTAATGCTACACACTTTATGCAAAATAATGTAATCGATGAATCAGCCATCACTTCTGCTATAAAGCAAAAATCATGGCATGAAAATTATTTGCAAGAAAGGCTACATGAGGAGATATTTAGTAATCAAATAATGATTAATACTAAAGAGCAAGTTGTTGGTCAAATAAATGGCTTATCAGTCATTGAATACCCTGGATATCCAAAAGCGATTGGTGAACCCACTCGTATAAGTTGTCTTATTCATTTTGGTGATGGAGAGATAATTGATATAGAACGCAAAACAGAATTAGCTGGTAATATTCACTCAAAAGGAATGATGATAATGCAGGCATTTATTATGTCTGAATTTGCTATCAATCATCAATTACCTTTTTCAACTTCTTTAGTGTTTGAACAATCTTACAGTGAAATTGATGGTGACAGCGCTTCACTTGCAGGGCTTTGTGCAATCATTAGCGCTTTATCACAGCAACCTATTGATCAGCAATTGGCTGTTACTGGTTCAGTAGATCAATTTGGTCATGTCCAATCAATTGGTGGAGTGAACGAAAAAATTGAAGGATTTTTTGCTGTTTGTAAACAACAAGGTTTAACTGGACAACAAGGCGTAATTATTCCAGCCACTAATCAACGCCATTTAAGTTTAAATGATGATGTTATTGAAGCAATCGATCAAGGAAAGTTTTCAATATGGTCTGTTGAACATGTTGCTGATGCGCTTTACCTACTAACAGGTATTCCTTATAAAGATAAAGATAGCATTAATCTTTACCAATTGATTCATGCACGTATGCAAGCAGTATTGTTGCAGGACAAAAAACAAGATAGTTGGTTAAGTAGATGGCAAAAATATTGCAAAAAGTAACAATACCAAATAAACTTTGGTTCAAAATTTTATTAATTACGAAATAGAAAAAGAGAGTTAGCTAACTTTCAATTTTTCAAAACATGTTTTAATTTACATTAAATAAAAGGTTTTTTTATGACATTTGAACGTAAATCATCGTACGATAAAGCTGATTTAATTAAATCAGGCAATAATGAATTATTTGGTAATGATGGACCACCATTACCATCTGATTTAATGTTAATGATGGATCGTATTATCGAAATGAATGAAAACGGTGGTAACTTTGGCAAAGGTTTTGTTGAAGCTGAACTTGATATTAATCCCGATTTATGGTTTTTTAAATGTCATTTTAAAAACGATCCAGTTATGCCTGGTTGCCTAGGGCTTGATGCTATGTGGCAATTAGTTGGATTTTATTTAGGTTGGATTGGTGGTAAAGGGAAAGGCCGCGCTTTAGGTGTTGGTGAGGTAAAATTTACTGGCCAAGTACTACCAACTAATAAAAAAGTAACCTATAAAATCCATTTCAAACGTGTTATTAATCGCAAATTAATTATGGGTATCGGTGATGGTGAAGTTTTTGTTGATGGTAAGCTTATTTATCAAGCATCTGATTTAAAAGTAGGTCTATTCCAAGATACCAACGCTTTTTAATTTAAAGCTACTCATTCTGTCAGCCTTATTAAATACAAATAAGGTTGACATCATCTCTTTTTTATTAAATCCATATTTAGTTATAGCATGAATAATCATGTATAATGCTACAAATTTTTATACTTTTTTATTTATAATGAATCGTTTAAAACCTTTATTAATTTGTATTATTTTATTTTTTTTATCAAACACACTAGTTTATGCTGATTTCAATGGTAAAGTTGTCAAAGTAATTGATGGCGATACAGTTGATATCTTAACTATCAAAAAACAAAAAATCCGTGTTCGTTTGCTTGATATCGATGCGCCTGAAAGTAAACAAGCCTATGGTAATGTATCACGGAAATATTTAGCTTCACTCATTGCTGGTAAAAATGTTTTTGTTAAAGAAAACAAAAAAGATATCTATAAAAGAACCTTAGGTACTATTTTTTTAAATAAAGTTAATATCAATGCCAAAATGGTCGAAAAAGGTTATGCTTGGGCATACCGTTATAAAGGAGTAGCTAATAACAAAATGATGGTAAAATTAGAGACTAGAGCAAAACAAAATAAAAAAGGACTATGGAAAGATAAACATCCAATAGCTCCTTGGGATTTTCGACATAATAACAAATAAGGCACCTTATAAAATACCTATTTTTTTAGGGGGGAGTGAAGCTTCAACATGTCAATGTGAACCAATAACTAGTTTACAGTCCACTTCTTGATTATCGACTGGTGGTGCAGAAATTTATTGTTTATTATATTCTAAGCTTTGTTTGATTATGTCAGTTTGTTATTTAATTGCTAAATCATCAGGGCTAGTTTTGAGTAAAGTATCAATTTTATAAAAACTTTTTACAAACTTCAGATAAATCAGTCATAGTTACTGAAAAAATGCCTAAAGGCGCCATAAAAATACTAATTTTTATCCTTTATTACATTTCATTGATAATCTATAAAAAATAATTTGAATATTATAAAATAGCTAGGATATAGCGAAGAATTTTAGGATGGAAATATATAAATCTTACCAGCAAATGCTGATAAGATAATAAAAGACTTAGATTACACTAACATCAGCAGCAGAAGGACCACGAGGGCTGTCTTGAATTGAAAATTCTACTTGTTGACCTTCACCTAATGTTTTGAATCCATCGCCAGAAATTGCAGAGAAATGTACAAATACATCTTTGCTACCATCAGCGGGGGAAATGAAACCAAAACCTTTACTTTCGTTGAACCATTTTACTTGACCAGTTTTCTTAGACATAATAATCTTCCTATAAATAAATTAACTTTAGCCCTTAAAGGACTATATTCAAAAACATAAAACCTAGATTACTTATTAACACTAAGAAGAATATACTAAAGAAAACTAATCTCTAAGCTATAGTAAACTACAAACTACATATATCGAAATGTTACAAAATAAATCCGCATGTCGTATGCTTAGGTCTATTTACTCATAATTAGTTTACTAATGCAAGCAATCTTTTTAAAAGATTACTTATTATATCAGTAAAAATAATTCATAACGCTAATTTAAAGATATAACGTTATGAATTTTATAACATTAATCTTTTGCCATCATTTGAGATTTTTTTATCGTTGCTTCCACTGCATCAATAACTGCTGACCTAAATCCTTTAGCTTCAAGTAGTTGCACACCTTCAATGGTTGTACCCGCAGGTGAGCAGACCATATCTTTTAACTCTCCTGGATGTTTACCTGTATCTAATAGTAGTTTTGCCGATCCCAAAACTGCTTGGGCAGCAAACTTGTAAGCTTGTTTTCTTGATAATCCGCCTTTAACCGCACCATCAGCTAATGCTTCAATAAACATAAACACAAAAGCGGGGGAAGATCCACTTGCACCAATAACTGCGTCAATTAAATCTTCAGGAACAACTTCCGTTTCACCAATACAATTTAACAATTGTTGAACAATAGACAATTCTTCATCGGTAATTTCGGTATTAGGGGTAATTGAACACATAGCGGCATTAACAAGGGCTGGTGTGTTAGGCATAACTCGTATAATTTTTTGCTCATAACCCACGCATTTGGCAATTGTTTTAATGGTAACACCTGCCGCAATTGAAATAACGATGGTATTTTTCTTTAATTCTTTTTGAATATCAACAAGTACATCAACAATCACATTAGGCTTAACCGCAACAAAAACTATATCGGCTTCTCGAGCAACATCTCTCGCTGAATCAAGATTATTTACTGAATAAGTTTGATTAAGAACTTGACCTTTTTCTGGATGATGATCATAAACATAAATTTGGGTTCCCGGCACAATATTACTGCCCAAAATACCTTGCAATATGGCATTCCCCATGTTACCTAAACCAATAAAACCAATTTTTTGTTCCATTTATTTACCACCTTTTTAATATCAATGCTTTTTCACAATTATAGAATATTTTTTGATACAAAACCCACTTTTTAACAATATAGTTTATTGTTAATTATTTTTATAAATATTTTAAATCTAAGGTTAATTTCTATTAAAGTGTGTGATCAATATTTGTTATACATTTTACTTTTTAAATAAGAAAAGTAGTATTTACTGGCATATTGCTTAAAAACTAATTAGCAACCACATTAGTTCTTAGTCTACATCAATGTGCATTTTATTGGCTATCTCGGCAAAAAATTTAGTTTTTTCTTGCCTAAATAACCATGATTAGACGTGTTTTAGATGGTAGCTGCAAACTAAGGTGTAACGCAGGCTACTCTATAATCTTGATCCGAATGATCTCTATCACCAACACCACCAGTATTGGCCTCTACAACATAGTTATATCTCCAACGATTTTGATCATCTGAAGTCCAATAAGCGGCTCTAGAATCTCCCCAAGCAGGATCGCCAACACGAAAATATTCCCAATCACTGTCTTTATAGTAAAGCTGTGTCATACGACCCCATTCACTAAGTAATCCCCCCATCCAATAACCATTTGCTTTATAACTAATTTTTCTCAGATAAAACGGTTCAACTATACCTATTTGCCAGTTGACTTTACTAGCCCTTCCATTAGTAAAATCAAGTACTTTTATTATCCGATACCCACCACCATTAAAATTATTACAAAATGCTACTGCATTTTGATACCCACCAGCACCACCACCTTTTTTAGCTACATACCAACGCTCAAGCTTAAAACTATATAATGGTTGATTACTTTCATCTCGCCAATAAAATGTCGAAGGTGTAAAAGCCCCGGGATTTTCTAAACTTGGGCCAGTTAAGGTAATTTTGACTAAACCAGTAGGAGAACTATTTTCCCTATGCAATTTGAGCGTTACGCCTCCTTTGGAAATTGTATCACCATTCGTATTAATAAATTCTTGTGCTTTCATTCCTGCAACACTCAAGTAAAAAAATAAATTATGAGAGCCTGTGGTTGGAAAATTTGCCCCAGGATTCGCTGGATTATAAGCATAAAATCCCCTGTGCTTATTCCACTCACCATTACCTGCGTTAATAGATGAAATCGCTCCATCATAAGGGATTTTACCCGAGTGAAAATCAAACTCTAAATTTGGTTTTGCGTAACAAAACTTAGGTTTATCCACCTTCGGATAAATGAAATAGGTATGTCTTCCTCCCGTAAAATGCCCTCCTTGAGATGGTATGCCATATTCTGTTTCAATACTCATATCCCCAACTTCTAACGTCAATTTATAAGGTGCATCACACCCATTGAGTAAGCTATTGGCATGGTGCTTCACATAATCAGTAATATCTTGCCCTTCTATATTTTCCCATTTAATTTTTAATTTACTTGAATTGACACGATGAAGTGTATCGCCATCATCATCCTTCCAATAACCATTGTCATCAATAACTTTATCTGCCAATACCTCTGGATAATTCCCATGAGGTACTAATGTCTTAATATCTGCAAAAGTGGCCGAAAGTTTATCTAACATTAATGGATTTTCCATGCTTGAGCTATCATTTGATACAGTAATAATTTTGTTTCCGGGCAATGTTACTGATAATAAGGGACTAATTGAATCGGCATGGGTTGCACCGCCATCAAAGGTTAAATAAGGCGCAGTACCGTGAATGCGCTCAGAAGTTGTGGCCGATAATGCCTGCGATTCTAATGAGTACAGCAATAACAACAATGGCGCTAATGCCAATGGGATTTTTAAAGATAGTTTTGTGAATAATTTCGATAATAATTCGAGAGATAATTTCGATGATATAAATGAGTTTTGTGTAAAAACTCGTCGAATAGGATTATTTGATAAATTTAAGACATAGGTTTGCCAGTGCTTGTGCCTTGTGCCTTGTGCCAAAAATGATACTGCATTTTGTTCCACCTGTCAAGTAATACTTTGTTTTATTTGTATTTTTTGATTGTTTGCTTATTTTTCTATAGCAATAAGAGTATAGTCGTTAAAAAAAAAATTGGCTAGTTTTTTGGCGGACTTTTTTGTAAAGAAATGTAAATAAATTTAAAGAAACATAAAGATAGAAATGATTCAGTTATAAAAGTAGGTGAATTTTTTAATTAAAATATGATGTCAGATTTCAGGCATTTTAACCTTTGGTGGAATGATTAATATTGCTGATAACATCTAAAACACAAACACGCCCAACAGCCCAGTTTGGCGTGCTAGCTTTACTTTGTTATCGGTATATTTTGGCGCTCTGATAAGTCAAGCTTATTAATATTGTGGTGCTATAAGCGTGTTTTTTGCTCTAAAATTGTTCAGGTAGGATATTGATTTTATTTGATTTTTTATTTTTAAATAAAATCAACCGTTTATAGGCTAGTTTTTTATTACGTTGAATTTGGCTTTTTAATAAAAGCGCTTTTGTTATTTAATAACAGTGGTTTAGAAACCGCTGTTTAATAACAAAAGGCGCCTTTGCCTGTTCAGCGTCCCAACTAACTCACAGGCTGCATGCTTGGTTATATTACCTCTATTTACACTATAAACGCCCGTGCCCTTATTCATAAAGTGTGGTGCAAATAACAGGATATGGGAAATCAGCCTGACCACTCATAATCATATGAGCAATAAAATCTTTACCCTGCCCCATAAAATCCATAACCGAGCCTTGATCCATAACCAAATAGAAGTCACTCGTCCATAAAACTGGCACGGGGGAGGGTTTTTCGCCATAATCACCCACAACACCCCATTCAGCAAGAAGTCCAGCACCAATTTGTCGTTGATAATAATTACCTATTGAAGGCGGTTTAGCACTATCTGTGTCACATAGAAACGGCATTCCCTCCATAGTACCGCATTTCGCATTGGTTAAATCGCTTACCCGTGGCATTCTATAACCCAAATTACCACACCATGCTGATTGTTTTTTAAAAGGCTCCATAAGATAATGGTCCAAACGACGAGTAACGAACCACTGCTTTAGCACAAATCCATACTTCACCTCATTGCCACGACCATCTCTTCCCACCAACTCAAATGTCTGTGGTAAAGATGGAACTTTCAGTCGGCTAGGAGAATCTGAATTTATCTGACTAGGACTTGCACTAGGACCATTTAATGTTACCCGTGTAACATAATAATCTTCCCGAGATCTCTCAGGAATCCAAATATCACTGTCATATAAGAGTGGTCTCCTCCAACTCACCGTTGCTTTTATATCTCCTTCCGTCTCAACAGACCAAGTCAACTGACTTGGATCTCCACCTTCAATACCTAAATCAAAATATAAACCATCTAAGCCCGTAGTTGGAAAATTAAGTCCATAATCAGATGGATGAGTTGCCTGAACAAGAAAACCTTCCTTAGGATCCCATATGTTAGGTGGACCTGCGTGGTTCATCCCCCAACCAGCAGCAGCCATCTCACCATATCGTAGATTCGGCTTTACGTAGTTGATAAACATCGTTGAAGGTAGAACTATTGCATCGCTATGATTATTATTTATTCGACCACTTTTGCTAGTTAATGCCTGCAAATTCAATGAATGCAGCATTAATAACAGTACCAACAAGATTTTTTGGGTTAATTTCGATAATGATTTCGAAGATATAAATAAGTTTCGTGCAAAAACTCGTCGAATAAGATTATTTGATAAATTTAAACCGTAGGTTGCCTGCGCTTGTGGCAAAAGATGATACCCCATTACATTCCTCATGCTAAATAATACTTTGTTTTATTTATATTTTTTATAACGATTCGCTTATTTAACAAGCTTGTTTCCCTATAATGATAAAATTATAGCCATAAAAAAAACAGTTGGCTAGTTTTTTTGCGGATCTTTTGTAAAGAAATGTAAAGATGAAAACGATTCGGCTTTAGTGATAAGTTAATTTCATAATTAAAATATGGTGTTATCTTTAGGACTTTTTGACTTTTACGGAATGATTAATATTGCTGATAACATCTAAAACACAAACACGCCCAATAGCCCAGTTTGGCGTGCTAGCTTTACTTCATTATCGGCATATTTTGGCGCTCTGATAAGGCAAACTTATTAATATTATGGTGCTATAAGCGTGTTTCTTGCTCTAAAATATCTCAGGTAGACTATTGATTTTATTGGATTTTTTATTTTATATTTTTAAATAAAATCAAACATTTATAGATTAGCACTTTTGTTATTATGACTACTTAATTCCACTTTATAAGGTGTATTACATATCGTTAATACATCACTACAGCCTATTGCTTGGTTATTTTTATCTATAATACTCAACATCAAATTCTCAAATGTCGTTACTCCACTTTGTCCGTCTCCATCATCATCTCCCCAATAGTTATAACGTGTGACTAAGTAACTTATACTCACTAAGTTACTTAATCTTAATGTAGAAACCATCATGCCTATATCTGCAAAACTTTGCTCACCCACTGGTAACTTAATCGGGTTTGTCGCACTTGAAGTGTTGGTTGATAGTGTGATTTTTGTTACAGCTATTTTTTGTATTTTAACTTAGTATATGTTTTAGACTTAACTTTCAAGAATTACTATTCAACTATCAACTTGCTGATGATAGTAATCTGGCATTTAATTATTTTGTATTGAACTCACTTAGGTTATATAATCTTAATTTTATTATAATAAAGGAGTCTGTGATGTGCTTACCTATGTTTAAATATCACCCAAATGCATATCAACTCGATATTTTTGTTAATGAAAAGGGAATTTGTTCCGTTTGTAATCAAAAACGAACAATAAAATATAATTTGGTACCTTATTGTGTTGAAGATCCTGATTATATCTGCCCATGGTGTATTGCCGATGGTTCGGCTGCAGAAAAATATCAAGGTCAATTCAACGATAATTATGGTGTAGAAGATGTGCCATCCGAAATGTTAGACGAAATAGTATTAAAAACCCCGAGTTATTCATCATGGCAACAGGAAGTTTGGTTATCGCATTGTAACGAACCTTGTGCTTTTATTGGTTATGTTGGAGCCAAAGAAATTGAACCCTATTTTGATGAAATCTTAGATGATATCCAAGACTATCCCGAAGAATTGATAAAATCGTCTTTATCGAAAGACGGGACGTTCGTTGGCTATTTGTTTGAGTGTGTGCAATGTGCTAAAAAAAGGTTGCATGTTGATTGTGATTGATTTTAATAACTCTATACAGAGTATCGATTTAATATGCTAAATTAAAATAAGAAATAATAGTGTGCAATATCTCACTGATAAAAGGAAATAACTAGGAAAACTGCAACCATGAAAAAATACCATTGTTATTAACTATATTGTTGTTTAGTTGGTTTAATACTAATTATACGTTCGCCAATACTCAAACTGCATCATCTCAATATAAAAAGCAGTTTGCTGACGTTGCTGATGTTGCCGCTTTTAATGATTATATTGCTTGCTATCCCGTATCTGAACATCTTAATACATATAAAAAAATCGCCAGCAATATCAGAGATACTCATTACCATTTTTTAAGTGATGCTAACTATAATCAACTTGAAAACCAACTTAAAATCATCTTAGAAGATTAGCAGTATATTTCAAAACTATTTCTTTTTCTTCCATGATCGTTATAAAAACCTTGCTCGTGGCGTATTGTGTATGCAATGACGCCACAAATAGATAACGCTTGGCTAGCGCGCTATTCAAGCAATAGCGAAAATAACTTGTACTACGGTAATTTGATATGATCAATATATCCTTTCACAATATTGATACTTTTTTCAAAGAGTTGTCTTTCATTTTCATTAAAATCGAGCTTGATCACTTTTTTAATACCATGTTGTTCTAAAATTGCAGGAACACCAATTGCAACATTTTTATAGCCATACTCTCCGTCTAAAATACAACTAAGCGCTAATGCTCGATGACTATTAGTGAATATATGTTGGCAAATTTCGGTTATGGTGCTAGCTATTCCATATTCAGTACAGTGCTTACGGTTAGCAATTTCAAAGCCCATTTTTCGAGCTTGCGTGCCAATTTGTTCAAAATCGATTTTGTTTTTTTCTAAATCATTAAGATTAATTCCATAAACCGAAGAATGCGACCAAACG
The DNA here is from genome assembly GCF_046635645.1 of Gilliamella sp. BG2. Taxonomy (NCBI): domain Bacteria; kingdom Pseudomonadati; phylum Pseudomonadota; class Gammaproteobacteria; order Orbales; family Orbaceae; genus Gilliamella; species Gilliamella sp. BG2. Next base: position 50,550 of record NZ_JBIDFF010000006.1, on the reverse strand, counting down.
GGGAATTGTGAATCACCATGCTCACCAACAATAAAGGCATCAATGCTTTGTGGACCAATATCTATTTTTTCGCCCAATAATCGACGCAAACGTACCGTATCAAGCCATACTCCTGTACCAATCACTCGATGACGAGGCAAGCCAGATAGTTTCCAGACTTGATATGTAATTGCATCGCAAGGATTGGTGGCAATTAAAAATATGCCTTTAAAACCATTGTTCATCATATCAGGCACTATGTTGGCAATGATTTTAGAGGTTCCTGCAAGCTCTTCTGCACGGCTTTTTTGGGCTATGCCTGATGTGACGGTGATAATGGCTATGTCAATGTCTGAACAATCAGTCGATTCACGCAGGCTAACTTTGACCATGTTTTGCCGATAAGCCGCCGCATCTAATAAATCTTGTGCATGCCCATAGGCTAATTCTTTATTAAGATCAACAAGTGCAATTTCTTCACAAATACCTCGGTTAACCAATGTATAAGCCGTTGTTGATCCCACATTACCCACGCCGATAATCATCACTTTTCGCAGTTTCATATTAAGCCTCGCTTTATTAAAAAATAAAGTAAAACAACAAGTGTTTTTCATAGTATAAAGCTAGATTAGTATGATTTAATAAACAATCTTTTCTACTTTAACTATTATTTAAATAGATGGAATTAGCTACTAATTATTTTGGTTTTATATACAATGAATTAATAACATAGCTATGTCTAAAGTTAATTGAGATCGTGAACTTTAAAAAAAATTGACTTTTACCTTTTAAATGATAATAATTCTCATTAACATTTAAATTTATTGCTATAAATAATTGGCAATGAAGTGTCACTACTACAAGTAATTAAATTGAAAGATATTTGTTAGATTTGTTAGAAACAATCACTGAATTTTGCTATTTGTTTATGAGTTAAACGCTAGGAGTCGCTAATGAAGTTCAATTTTTTGAAAAATCGTAAAATATTATTAAAGGTTATTTTAACTTCGTTAATTATTTTGACAGGTATGCACAAATCTGCACAAGCGTCAGAAAGGAAATTTAAAGTCGTTACTACCTTTACGGTTATTCAAGATATTGCGCAAAATGTAGCTGGTGATGCTGCTATAGTAGAGTCAATTACCAAGGTCGGCGCAGAAATTCATGAATACGACCCCACCCCGCAAGATATTACCAAAGTGCTTTCAGCAGATTTAGTGTTATGGAATGGCCTTAATTTGGAGCTTTGGTTTAAACGCTTTTTTGAAGATGTAAAAGATGTCCCATCCGTTGTTGTGACTGAAGGTATTGAGCCGATGCCAATCCGCGAAGGAAGCTATAAAGGTAACCCTAATCCACATGCTTGGATGTCGCCAACACTAGCCTTAATTTATATTGAAAATATTCGCGCGGCATTTGTCAAATATGATTCTAAAAATACGGCTATTTATAATAGAAATGCTGCTGATTATATTGCTAAAATTAAAGCGCTTGATGCACCATTACGCGAACGGTTGGCCAAAATCCCTGAGGCAAAACGTTGGCTTGTGACCAGCGAAGGAGCTTTTAGTTATCTAGCTCGCGACTATAATTTGAAAGAAGCTTACTTATGGCCAATAAACGCTGAACAACAAGGCACACCTCAGCAAGTTAGGCAATTAATTGATTTAGTGCGAGCAAATGATATTCCTGTCATTTTTAGTGAGAGTACTATTTCAGATAAACCCGCTAAACAAGTGAGCAAAGAAACCGATATTAAATATGGTGGCGTTTTGTATGTCGATTCGCTTTCAACTAAAAATGGTCCTGTTCCAACTTATATTGATTTGTTAAAAGTGACCGTTGAAACCATTGCTAAAGGATTTGAAAAATAATGACTCAAATTTGCTTGAAAGTTGATGATATTACGGTGACTTATAATAATGGCCATACTGCAATTTATGATGCTAGCTTTAGCTTAAACGGTGGTACTATTTGTGCTTTAGTTGGTATTAATGGTAGTGGCAAGTCAACGTTATTTAAAAGCATTATGGGAATGGTTCATCCAACCCGTGGGCGTGTAACTTTTAATGATTTCTCAGTAAAGCAAGCTTTAAAGCAAAATATCATTGCCTATGTGCCACAAACCGAAGAAGTCGATTGGGATTTTCCTGTTCTGGTGTCGGATGTAGTAATGATGGGACGATACGGGCATATGTCTTTTTTACGTATTCCAAGCAAAGAAGACAAAAAACAAGTTAATATTGCTCTTGAACGTGTGAACATGCTTGATTTTAAGCATCGTCAAATTGGCGAACTTTCTGGTGGGCAAAAAAAACGAGTATTTTTAGCTCGAGCATTAGCTCAACAAGGTAAAGTGCTGTTGCTAGATGAGCCCTTTACTGGAGTTGATGTTAAAACTGAAAATGCCATTATTGATTTATTGAAAGATCTGCGTGAAGAAGGCCATTTAATTTTAGTTTCAACCCATAACTTAGGTAGTGTTCCTGAATTTTGTGATCAAGTGGTATTAATTAATCAAACCGTACTGGCCTTTGGTCCAACTAAAACAACTTTTACACCGCAAAATTTAATGACCACCTTTGGTGGTGCACTACGTTACCTTAGTTTATCAGGCGAGAAACTGCATAATGACGAAGATCCTCGTAAAGTATCCATATTAACTGACGATGAGCGTGCTGCTATTTTTTATGGCGAAGGTAAGCATGATTCCCCCCATCGAGATTTATTGATTGACCATCACGATAATAAACCCAAGGGGTAACAATAAATGGAACTTTTACTTGAACCATTTACCTACGATTTTATGCTTAAAGCAATTTGGGTAAGTAGTATTGTTGGCGCTGCTTGTGCTTTTTTATCGGCTTTTTTAATGTTAAAAGGTTGGTCACTAATGGGCGATGCGCTATCGCACTCTGTTGTACCTGGCGTTGCTGGTGCGTATGCACTTGGACTACCTTATTCAATTGGAGCATTTTTTACTGGATTACTGGCGGCACTTGCAATTACGTTGGTTCGTGCCTTTACACGCTTAAAAGAAGACGCCACTATCGGTTTTATTTTTTCAACCTTTTTTGCTGTCGGTTTGTTAATTATTTCGCTCAATCCAACATCCGTTAATGCACAAACTATTATATTTGGTAATATTCTTGGAATTGATGGTAGCGATATGTGGCAAGTGCAAATCATTATTTTGGTATCATTTATACTACTTTTCTTTTTTTGGAAGGATTTGTTGGTTGTTTTTTTTGATGAAACTCATGCCAGATCGATTGGATTAAAACCATTAAAACTAAAAATCCTATTTTTTACTATTTTAAGCGCATGTACCGTTGCAGCATTACAAACAGTTGGGGCTATTTTAGTAATAGCTATGGTTGTTACCCCTGGGGCAACCGCTTACTTACTGACTAATCGATTTTCTCGGCTATTGATTATCTCGGTTCTTATTGGCACTGTAACTAGTGCTGTTGGTGCTTGGATTAGCTACTTTTTAAATGGCGAAACTGGTGGCGTTATTGTAACGCTACAAACGCTGATTTTTATTGCCGCATTTTTATTTGCTCCAAAGCAAGGACTTATTGCCAATCATCTTCAGATCCGTAAAAGCCGTTTAAATAAAGGGAGAAAGGTATGACAGAGTTTTGGGAATTTATCTACTATCCTCTGACCCTTCCTCTTATTCAGCGAGCAATTTTAGCTGCACTAGCAACTGGTATAGTTTGTGCCTTGCTTTCTTGCTTTTTAGTTTTAAAAGGCTGGTCATTAATGGGGGATGCAATTTCGCATGCGGTTTTACCTGGAATTGTGCTGGCCTATTTAGCAGGTATTCCCATTATAATTGGTGCTTTTGCTTCAGGCCTATTTTGCTCGGTTGCAACAGGTTACATCAAAGAAAACAGCCGATTGAAAGAAGATACCGTAATGGGGATTGTATTTTCGGGTATGTTTGCTTTTGGTTTAGTATTATTTTCAAAAGTAGATACTTCACAGCATTTAAATCATATCCTATTTGGTAGTGTACTTGGCACTAGTTATGACGAGCTTAAAAAGATCATATTTATTGCTACAATTGTATCAATCTTAGTTATTATAAAACGTCGCGATCTTATGCTTTACTGCTTTGATCCGCTGCAAGCCAAAGTTGTTGGACTACCAGTTAAACTATTACATTATGGTTTATTAAGTGTGTTAGCTTTAACCATTGTAGGTTCGTTAAAAATAGCGGGTATGATTTTAGTTATTGCTATGCTAATAGCTCCAGGTATAACTGCCTTTTCGTTAACTAAACGTTTTGAATGGATGTTAGTAATTGCTGTGTTAGTTTCCACATTTTCAACGGTGGCGGGCACTTTGATAAGTTATTATGCAGATGCATCAACTAGTGCTTGTATTGTTATTTTGCAGGCAACCATATTTTTATTTGCTCAGGTTTATCAGTTTATTACTGGCAAAAAATTACGCCACTAAAATTATTCTTGTAACTATTGCAAAGAAGCCGTTTTTAGAAATACTTTTTTACAGCTATAAAAAAACAGCGTAATGATATTTTTAAGCCATTTTACGCTGTTATTATTAATTTAATTGTTATTCATCATCCAAATATTTACTATTATCTGCATAATTATCAAAACGTGAAAACTGACCTTGGAATTTTAATCGAACTTTACCAATTGGTCCGTTTCGCTGTTTTCCTAGAATAATTTCAGCAATGCCTTTATGTTCTGAGGCTTCGTTATAAACCTCATCACGATAGATAAACATAATCACATCAGCATCTTGTTCGATAGAGCCTGATTCACGTAAATCAGAGTTAACTGGCCTTTTATCGGCTCGTTGCTCCAAACTACGATTAAGCTGAGATAGTGCAACAACAGGAACTTGTAATTCTTTAGCCAAGGCCTTTAGTGAACGCGATATTTCGGCAATTTCTAAAGTACGATTTTCAGAAATATTCGGTACACGCATAAGCTGTAAGTAATCAACCATTATCATACTTAAGCCTTTATGTTCCCGATAAATGCGTCTTGCTCTTGAGCGTAATTCCATTGGCGTTAAACCTGATGAGTCATCGATATAGATGTTTTTCTTTTCGAGCAATAGCCCCATTGTGCTTGAGATTCTTGCCCAATCATCGTCTTGCAGTTGTCCTGTTCGAATTTTTGTTTGGTCAACACGTGAAAGCGAAGCTAGCATACGCATCATGATTTGTTCTGAAGGCATTTCTAAGCTGAATATTAATACTGGTTTTTCTTGTTCTAGAGCAGCATTTTCGCACAAATTCATAGCAAAAGTGGTTTTACCCATTGATGGCCTTGCCGCAATGATAATTAAATCGGAACGCTGCAAACCAGCCGTTTTTTTATCTAAATCGATATAACCTGTTGAAACTCCTGTCACACCATCATGTGGACGTTGAAACAACTCTTCGATTTTAGCTACCGTTGCTTCTAGCACTTCGGTAATACTTTTTGGACCTTCACCTTGTTTAGTTCGGCTTTCAGCGATTTGAAATATTTTACTTTCCGCCAAATCTAAAATTTCGGTACTATCTCGCCCTTCTGTTGCATAACAGTTATCAGCAATATCATTTGATGCACTAATTAATTCACGTAAAATCGCTTGTTGGCGAATAATATCACTATAAGCAACAACATTTATCGCACTTGGTGTGTTTTTTGAAAGTTCAGCCAAATAAGCAAAACCACCAACATCAGATAAAACATCTTTACTTTCAAGGCTTTCAGAAAGGGTAATTAAATCAATTGGTGTACCTTTACTGACCAATGTATGCATTTCAGAAAAAATTAGTTGATGATGACGCGAATAAAAATCGCGATCAGTGATCATTTCAGATACAGCATCCCAACGTTGATTATCAAGCATCAAGCTACCAAGTACTGCTTGTTCAGCTTCAATTGAGTGTGGTGGAAGCTTGATATTATGCAAGTTTGATTTTTTCGCTTCTTGATTTCTAGAATCTTTATTTGTGCTTGTTCGATCAGTCTTCATTACATTTATCTTTTTAATTTAATTAACTTTTTATTGTTTGCTTATTATCCAACTTATTTTAAAAATAATGGGCCTAATGCTTGGGTTGGTATTTGATATTCTGATGGATAATCCACCTGAACTAAATATAATCCTTCAGATTTTGCTGTTGCAGCAGCTTTCGTCCTATCTTTAGCCTGTAAAAGTTCGCTAATCCATTCTGGATGTCGATTACCCGCACCTACTTCAAGTAAACTGCCCACAATGTTACGTACCATATGGTGAACAAACGCGTTAGCTTTAATATCAACAATAATAAATTCACCTTGTCGCCAAACTTCGATATGATGAATATTACGCCAAGGTGTTCTTGATTGGCACTGCGCTGCTCTAAAGGATGAAAAATCATTCTCACCTAATAAATACTGTGCAGCTTGATGCATTAAGGTTTCATCCAAAGGTAAATAATAATGCGATACTCCTTTAGCTAAAATTGCCGTCCGATAACGATGATTATAAATCACATAACGATAACGCCGAGCAGTCGCACTAAACCGCGCATGAAAACTATCATCAACTACTTGTGACCAACGCACCGCAATATTATCAGGTAAATGAGAATTCACTCCCATTGTCCAAGCACTAGCTGAACGCATGACTTGGGTTTCAAAATGAATAACTTGACCAGTTGCGTGTACACCAGCATCTGTGCGACCAGCACAAAAGACGTTTATTGGTGAATTAGCAATTGTCGATAGTGCGGATTCTAGTCTTTCTTGAATAGAATCAACATACTGCTGTCGTTGCCAGCCAAAGTAATTACTACCATCATATTCAATACCAAGGGCAATTTTATATATAGTCATTAATGAGGATCTCAAGTGTCTCAATTAACATTAATGCACCTAAATAACGAATATTATCAGCAACTGACCAAAATTGAATTTGTTCATAATGGCCGTAACTGTGTCTCAAATTAGCCAATTTAATAGTTAGCTGACCTTCAGACTCTATACTAACTTCGGTCACTGGAGTTGGCATACTATCGCTTTGCACTTCAACCCCAAACTCGCTAAAACGTGCCATATCTAACTCAATCGGTAAGCTACTTGATACATTAATAGCTTGTGACACCCCATAAAACACAGGCACAATCACTGACTCAATAGAGACAGGAAGTTCATAATTACTTAATATTTTACGAATTTGATTAACTTGTGACTTTTCACCTAATATTGAATCATCATGTTCGTGCGATACGGGTAATAAGTTAAATGCCAATTGCTTGTCAAATAACTGATTATCAACTGGCATACCATTTAATAAGCGAGCGCTCTGTCCAGCCAGCTCATCTACTCCTGGCTTACCATACAATGAGGCCGGAATAAAACTGGTGACATGTAAATTGGTTAATAACTCAATATCAGTTAAAGACGCAACACAACGCAATAATTGGCACACTGTGGCACTAGCTACAGCTATAATGTTTTCATTACGGTATTCAGTTAATACACTGTTATTAACTTTAGGTACTACTAATGGAATATGATCCTGCTGAGCAAAATAGCCACTTGCATCAATCACTACACAACCTGATTCTGCCGCAATTTGTGCATATTTTTCACTTGTTTCATAACCAGCAACAAAAAAGGCAAAATGGCACTGGCTCCAATCCATTTGTGCACTATCGGTAACAGTTAAATTTTTACCAGCAAAACGAACAACTTCACCAGCACTATTGTCACTACCGACCAAATAGAGATTTTCAATTTTTAGACTATTGTCTTGTAAACTACGTTGTTGTAATAATTCAACTAGCGCAGAACCCACTTGCCCTGTCGCCCCCACAATAGCAATATTCCATGCAGACATATTTATAAACCCAAATAAAAAATTTAACGGTAATTATATCACTATATTGTCAAATATAGCGGAAAAGATATTTTTCAATTTTGGAACACAGATCGACAAAACAAAATCTGAGCCCTTACAAATTAGCTTAATATCCGTAAAGTAATAAGCCACTTTAATCAAAATTTATTCGTTAATATGACAAAAATCACTCTATCGGATATTGCTACAAAAGCTAATATTTCAGTTGCTTCGGTTTCAAGAGTATTAAAAAAACCACATTTAACTTCTCCTCAAGCTCAACTACGCGTTTATCAAGCTATTGAAGAATTAAATATAGATACATCAAAAAATGTCAAACCCTTTCAATCAATACATAACAGTAGAAAGATATTAATTATTGATAATCAACTTTTTTCAAAAAGTTTAATCAATCTTGGTTTAGAACAAGCTTTAAAAAAAGAGCAGTATCAACTGTTTTATTTGCAGTTTCCTTATAATAATAGAAACGATATCCATCATATTATTCGTTATGTAGCCCAAAATGCATTTGACGGGATTATAATTATCAATGATGCTCCATATTTAAAAACACTGGTTTCTTATAAAGATACATTACCCCCCATTGTATTAGTTAATCACTTTTCGCTTGATTTTATTTGCGTTCACTTTGATCATTTATTGATCGGATATCAAATGACGAAATATTTAACTGAAAATTCTCATACCAAAGTTGCTATTTTACTTAATAATGACCAATTGATAAGTTCAGCACTTTTGCTACAAGGTTATAAACAAGCATTGCTACGTGCCAATATTGTTATTGAGCCTCGATATATTATTCAAGGTTGCTTTACTTATCAACATGCCAGATCAGCTATAAAAAAATTAATAAACGGAAGTAAATTGCCATCAGCAGTCATTTGTGCCGATAATTTTAGCTTAACCTATTTAGATGAAATTTATTATAAAGATCTACACAATCAATCTCCTGATAGCATGGTTTTAGGGGCGTTACATCAAGCCAATGAAAGTAAATCCAAACTAACTAAACCGCTCACTATCTCGTATTTTAGCGCTTCTAAAGAACTTAAATATAATGAATTAGATAATTTATGCAGAATTAATAAACCATTATTTAAAATGGGACAACAGTCTGCAACTTTACTATGTGATATTATTAAAGACACAACAAAGTCTATTAAACACAATAAAATAATCAATGTTGAATCGATGTTTTACTAATACGTGTACTATCTTTAAAAGATATTCCCTATTTTGTTTTTGCTCGCTTTCATTGCAAATAATCATCGTACATTCTGATATTGCAGAGAGTAAAAATAATTCAGAAGTCCAGACCGTTTAATTTTATTGAGATCTGATATCGCCTTAGCGCTTGGAAAATTGAAATAAGGAGGGTTATAAATAAGGCAAAGTGTAGCCGTAATCTTTTTCCCAGATAGTAAGCTTTTAAGTTGAATAGCCACTTATTAAATTTCATCCATTATTATTTACAGGACTTTACCCAATGTGAATAAATTAATATGAAATTTCAATATTCGAGCATTTTTAATATAAAATTCGGTGATTAAATTGCCTTTCACCTTTAATTAGCAAATACACAAAATTTAGAATTAACTCTAAAAACAAGATAATTTTTCCAAATAACCTTTATTTACTCCATTTAAGATATTAGATAGCAATTATTATGTTTGTTTAAATGTTCGCTTTATTGGTAAACGGCGTTAAATCAGTACATAAAAAGAGGGAAGCATCCCTCTTTTTTTTACGCTCCAGCTCTGTAATTTGGTGGTTCTTTGGTGATAAGTACATCGTGCACATGGCTTTCTTTCATTCCAGCACCAGTAATGCGATAGAATTTAGGTTTAGTTCTTAACTCATCAATTGTTGCGCAACCGGTCAATCCCATACAAGATCTTAATCCCCCCATTTGTTGATGAACTATTTCTTTTAGTAAACCTTTGTAGGCAATACGACCTTCTATACCCTCTGGCACAAGTTTATCAGCAGCATTGTCAGTTTGGAAATAACGGTCAGAAGATCCTTTTGTCATTGCACCAAGCGAACCCATTCCACGATATGATTTATATGCTCTGCCTTGGAATAGTTCAATTTCACCTGGTGCTTCTTCAGTACCTGCAAACATTGAGCCAACCATTACACAAGATGCACCTGCTGCAATAGCTTTAGCAATATCACCTGAATATCGAATTCCACCATCAGCAATAACAGGAATGTTGTGTTTTTGTGCAATTTCGACAGCATCCATTATGGCGCTAATTTGAGGTACGCCAACACCAGTTACAATGCGTGTTGTACAAATTGAGCCGGGGCCAATTCCTACTTTAACGGCGTTAACACCTGCATCAATTAAGGCTTTAGCTCCTTCTGCTGTGGCGATGTTACCGCCAATAATTTGTAAATCTGGATAGGACTTTCTTGCTTGGCGAATACGCTCAAGTACGCCTTCTGAATGGCCGTGCGATGAATCAATCAATAATACATCTACACCTGCTTCTACTAATGCTGCAATCCGCTCTTCATTACCAGCGGCTGCGCCAACAGCTGCTCCAACACGCAAACGACCTTGTTTGTCTTTACAAGCATTAGGTTTTTGTTCAGCTTTGTTATAATCTTTGACGGTAATCATACCTTTTAGGTGGAATCGACCATCAACAACAAGGACTTTTTCAACCCGGTATTCGTGCATTTTTTGCAGCACGATTTCACGTTGTTCACCTTCATTTACAGTCACTAAGCGTTCTTTCGGTGTCATCACCGCAGTAACAGGTAAAGAAAGATCCGTTGCAAATCGTACATCGCGTGCGGTGATAATGCCAACTAGTTCTTGAGTTTCAGTCACAACTGGAAACCCTGCAAAACCATACTCTTTAGCTAGTTCGATAACTTGCTTTATAGTTGCAGTTGGTAGAACTGATACAGGATCTTGTACTATGCCGCTTTCATGTTTCTTAACACGTTTTACATGATTGGCTTGATTTTCAATTGACATATTTTTATGAATAAACCCAATACCACCTTCTTGAGCAAGTGCAATAGCTAAATCAGATTCAGTTACAGTATCCATTGCGGCAGAAATCATTGGAATATTGAGCTTGATGGTTTGGGTTAATTGAGTACTAATATCAGCAGTGTTAGGTAATACAGTTGAGTGGGCTGGAACTAATAACACGTCGTCAAACGTGAGAGCTTCTTTGACTATACGGGACATGACAATATTCACCATTGAGTTAAATTGTTGATAAAATATTGCCGAGACATTCTACTTACTTTTAACTTAAAAGGCTAGGAAAATTTTATTCTATATTGAAATAAAAAAGTAAATAAAAATACAATAGAATTAAATATAAGTGAAGATATATTGAAAACACCTCACCAATTAAATAAAACTGGTGAGGTAAAAAATCGGCTCTTAATGTTTTATTAAATAAACATATTAATAGCTAAGCATCCTACTAATCCACAAACAGAAATTGTAGTTTCTAATAGTGACCAAGATTTCATGGTTTCAGCAATACTTAAATTGAAATATTCTTTAAATAACCAAAATCCAGGATCATTAACGTGCGAAAATACAACACTTCCAGCTCCTGTTGCAATAACCATCAGTTCAGGACTTACTCCTGTTGAAGCAATAAGAGGGAACACAATGCCTCCTGCTGTCAACGCTGCAACAGTCGCAGAACCAAGCGCTAATCGAAGCAATGCCGCAATTAACCAAGCCATTACGATAGGTGAAATATTCGATGAATGCATCATTTGTTCAATGTAAACTTTTACACCACTATCAACAAGCACTTGTTTAAATGCTCCGCCTCCACCAATAATTAATAACATCATGGCAATAATTTTGATTGAATCAACTAGAGTAGTATTAACTTCAGCCATGGAGCGCCCACGTAAAAGGCCAAATGTAAATACCGCAACTAATACAGAAATCAAAGTTGCAATGACTGGATCACCTAGAAATTCTACATAAGGTAACACTGCATGTCCTTTATCTAAAGTCATATCGCAAACCGCACGAATTGACATTAAAATAACTGGAATTAAAGCGGTAAAAACACTGACTGCAAAGCTTGGCATTTGCTCATCAGTAAATTTTTTAGAATTATATAAGCCTTCTTCAATTGGATGATTAATTACGCGAATAAATGGTAATCTTGCTAATACAGGCCCAGCTAAAATTACCGTTGGGATACCGATGATAGTACCATAGAGTAAGGTTCGTCCCATATCTGCTTTAAAAATTTCAGCAATAGCTGTAGGACCAGGATGAGGAGGTAAAAAGCCATGGGTCACAGATAAAGCCGCAGCCATAGGAATACCAATATATAGTGGCGATATACGTAACGTGGCAGCAATAGTTAATACTAATGGTAATAACAGGACAAAGCCAACTTCATAGAAAAGTGCAAAACCAACAATAAAACCGGTAAGTGTAACCGCCCATTGGATTTTCTTGTCACCAAATGTTTCAATTAGCGTTGTTGCGATACGTTGAGCTCCACCACAATCGGCCAATAATTTTCCCAACATTGCTCCAAAGCCCATAATTAAGGCTAAACTACCAAGCGTACCTCCGACTCCATTTTTTATGGATTTCACCACATCCATAACTGGCATGCCTTCCATTACACCAACACTTAGCGCAACTAGAATTAGAGCAATAAAACCATTGACTCGAAGTGGTAACATTAAAATAAGTAGCAGTGCTACACCAATAGCAATTATTATTAACGGCATAAATAGGTCCTCTAAAATAAAATATCCCTTGTTATCGGTAACATGCTAAATTATAGAGAAATTTTAAAAAAATACAGGTGGAAATATCTAAAATGAGAATTTGATCACATTTTTAAAATGAATCTGATTTCTGTGCCATTAATATATAATTTATATCCACATTTGGACTTAATTTGAATTGATTTTTAAATAAAAGATATTCCATACCGATAATAGCCTCTACATCTAATTTTGCTTGCTCAACAAACGCCATTAACTCTGATGGGCGAATGAAGCGATTAAAGTCGTGCGTACCTTTGGGCACTAAGCGAGCAATATATTCTGCTCCATAAATCAATAACAATTTTGCTTTATGATTACGGTTAATAGTCGATAAAAAAAGTTTACCTCCTGGTTTAAGCAATTTTGCACAGGCTTGTATGACAGAAAAAGGATCAGGTACATGTTCTAATAACTCCATACAAGTAATGACATCATACTTGGCAGGATGTTGTTGTGCATATTTTTCAACCGTTTGCTTTTGATAATCGATCGTAAGGCCATTTTGTTCGGCATGAATTTTGGCAACGGTAAGCGATTCATCAGCAAGATCAATGGCGGTAACATTTGCCTCTAATCTGGCTAGGCTTTCAGATAATATCCCTCCCCCACAGCCAACATCAAGCACAAGTTTGTTGGTTAGTGATCCACATTTTTGTTTTATATAATCCACACGCAGTGGATTGATGATGTGTAACGGTTTGCATTTACCATTTGGGTTCCACCAATCGGCAGCAAGTCGTGAAAATTTGTCAATTTCATTTTGGTCGATGTTTTGTGACATAGTAGCTCTTTGATATCAGTAAAATCTAAAATTAACTATATGCTATGTTCTTGTGATTATCAATAAATCGGCCTAATTAAACTTGTTTATCAAAAAAATAACATATTAAACACTGCGTTTACTTTATAATTTATCCTACAAAAAGATTATTACGTCAATTAATAAGACAGTGAGAAGGTATCGTTCTTAAATGAATTTATTTAGTTCAAAACATATCATAATTTTTAACAAATATAATTGATTTTGCCTTTAATTGGCGATGTTGTAAATTTCTTCTTTTTGAGTGTTTTAAAAATGTTTAATATGACATATTGATTAGTATAATCATTATTAAAAATAAATATGATACATTCCTATCGATACTCGCTAAAAATTTATACAGATATAACCAATAACTTGCATAATATCTTGTTTATAGAAGTATTTCATGGCATGATTAAAATTTCATTTATAAAATGACACACTTTTTTCACAACGCTAAATTAAACTAATTAAGATTAAAGGAAACAATATTAATGAGTACGGGTACTATGAAAAAAAGTCACTCACAGTGGAGTTCGCGCATGGGATTTATGCTTGCCGCGGCTGGTTCTGCTGTTGGGTTAGGTAATATTTGGAAATTCCCTTATATGGCTGGTGAAATGGGCGGCTCTGCGTTTGTGCTTACCTATTTACTATTTATGTTTGTTATTGGCTTGCCAATTTTAGTTTTAGAATGGTTAATTGGGCGTCGAGGGCAAAAAAATCCAATTCATACTATGGAAGATGTCGCTGTTTCAGAAGGTCGTTCTAAATCATGGCGCTGGGTTGGTATTATTGGTGTAGTAGGTTCTTTTTTAATTCTATCATTTTATAGTGTTATCGGGGGATGGGCGACCGATTACATTGTTTTAGCTGCTCAAGGTTCTTTCGAAGGTGCTAATGGCGAAGCTACTGGTCAACTTTTTACCCATTTCCTTGGTAATGTTAACAGTCTACTAACTTGGCACACCGTATTTATGTTTGCTACAGCATTTATTGTTGCTCTTGGTGTTGGTGCTGGTTTGGAACGCGGTTGCAAATTGATGATGCCTGGGCTAGGTGTATTATTACTTGTTTTAGTTGGTTATGCTGCCTATGTTAGCGGTCCATCTTTTTATGATGCTTTTAAATTCTTGTTCACCCCTAATTGGTCTGCAATTAACGGTACAGCAGTATTGGCGGCATTGGGACATGCATTCTTTAGTCTATCTTTAGGTATGGGTATTATGATGGCATATGGTTCTTATCTGGGTTCAGATGTGAACTTACTATCAACTGCACGTACTGTAGTTATTTTAGATGTAATTGTAGCGATGCTATCTGGTATGGCGATTTTCCCACTGGTATTTGCTAACGGTTTACAACCTGGTGAAGGCCCAGGACTTATTTTTGTCACCTTACCGATTGCTTTTGGTAATATGGCTGGCGGCACTGTTTTAGGTGTTTTATTCTTTATTTTCCTTACTTTTGCTGCATTAACTTCTTCTATTTCATTACTTGAACCAACAGTTGAATTGTTAGAAGAAAAAACACCATTGGGTAGAAAATCAGCAACAATTTTAAGTAGTTTAATTATTTGGGCATTAGGTATCGCATGTATTTTATCATTTAATGAATGGGCAGAAGTGAAACTATTTGGTAAAAATATATTTGATTTGCTTGATTACTTAACTAGTAAAATAATGTTACCTGTTACGGGTTTAGGCACAGTGATATTTGGTGCTTGGATGATGAACCAAAAACACATCCGAGAAGAATTAAATTTAAATAATTTCTGGTTTAGCATTTGGACTGTTTTATCACGATTCGTTATTCCAGCTGCTGTTATTTTAATTCTTGTTTATGGATTTATGTAATTTTTATTAATTTAAAATAACCTTTAATTAAAAAGCCTTAATCCCTTCAAGGCTTTTTTTTTGCTCTCTTTTTGCATTTTTAACAAAAAATAACCAAACAATGAATAAATGTCTTAACCTCTATTGAAATCTGTTTTTTTACTCCCATATAGCAATACATCAATAAATCAAACCATTATGTTAATTTTATTCGGTTAATCTAACTGGCAATGCACTATTAAATGAGCAAAATGATAAAAGTTAGTTAATAACAAATCATTTTCGTCATTAGAATTAATTGAAATGACTAAATATAATAGAGGAACTAGTCAATGAGTAAGCAAGGCACTGAAACTCGTGGATTTCAATCCGAAGTTAAACAAATTCTACATTTAATGATTCACTCTTTATACTCAAATAAAGAGATTTTTTTAAGGGAACTTATTTCAAACGCATCCGACGCAGCCGACAAACTTCGATTTAAAGCGTTAGAAAATCCAGATCTATATGCTGGCGATGGTGAACTTGGTGTGCGCATTTCAACTAATAAAGAAACAGGCACTTTGACTATTACCGATAATGGTATTGGTATGACTCGTGATGAAGTGATTGAAAACTTAGGTACCATTGCTAAATCAGGTACCAAAGCATTTTTAGAGTCCATTGGTAGCGATCAAGCCAAAGATAGCCAATTAATAGGTCAGTTTGGTGTAGGTTTTTATTCTGCTTTTATCGTTGCCGATAAAGTCACTGTTAGAACGCGCGCAGCCACCGCAAAAGCTGACGAAGCAGTTATGTGGGAGTCAACAGGGGAAGGTGAATATACTATATCTGATGATAATAAAGAAACCCGTGGTACAGAAATTACTTTACACTTAAAAGAAGATGAAAAAGAGTTTTTAGACGATTGGCGTTTACGCTCTATTATCAGCAAATATTCTGATCACATTTCACTTCCTGTTGAAGTACAAACTACTGATGAAGAAAGCAAAGAAGTCAAATGGGAAAAAGTTAACAAAGCACAAGCTCTTTGGACTCGTAGTAAATCAGAAGTGACTGACGAGGAATATAAAGAGTTTTATAAACATCTGTCACACGACTTTGCCGATCCATTAAGCTGGAGTCATAACCGTGTTGAAGGTAAACAAGAATATACTAGCTTACTTTATATTCCAGCAAAAGCGCCTTGGGATATGTGGAATCGTGATAATAAACACGGCTTAAAACTGTATGTACAACGTGTATTTATTATGGATGATGCTGAACAATTTATGCCTAACTATTTACGTTTTGTAAAAGGCTTAATTGATTCAAATGATTTGCCATTAAATGTATCGCGCGAAATTTTGCAAGATAACAAAATCACCCAAAACTTACGTAATGCATGTACCAAGCGTGTGTTACAAATGCTTGAAAAACTTGCTAAAGACGATAAAGAACAGTATCAACAGTTCTGGAGTGAGTTTGGTTTAGTATTAAAAGAAGGTACTGGTGAAGACTTTACAAACCGTGAAGCAATTGCAAAATTACTCCGTTTTGCGTCAACTCACACTGATAGCGATGCGCAAACTGTTTCGTTAGATGATTACATTAGCCGTATGCAAGAAGGCCAAGATAAGATCTACTATATTACTGCTGATAGCTATGGTGCGGCAAAAAATAGTCCTCATCTTGAGCTATTCCGTAAAAAAGGTATTGAAGTATTGTTATTGTCCGATCGTATTGATGAATGGATGATGAGTAACTTAACTGAATTTGATGGCAAACAGTTCCAGTCTATCAGTAAATCAGACGAATCAATCGAAAAATTAGCCGATCAAGATAGCGAACAGCAAAAGCAAGTTGAAAAAGAACTTGAACCATTTATTGAACGTGTTAAAACCGCATTAGGCGATAAAGTGAAAGAAGTAAAATTCACGCATCGCTTAACTGATACACCTGCGATTGTTACCACTGCTGCCGACGAAATGAGCACACAAATGGCTAAATTGTTTGCAGCAGCAGGTCAAAAAGCACCAGAAATCAAATACACGTTTGAAATCAATCCAGATCATAAGCTGGTTAAACGTATTGCCGATACACAAGATGAAAGCATATTTAACGATTGGGTAGAACTACTACTAGATCAGGCTTTACTTGCTGAAAAAGGTTCACTTAGCGATCCAAGTAAATTTATTCAAACCATGAATAAATTATTAACACAATAATAAAATAATAGACTAAGCGGCCTCGATACATTAACCCTATCGGGGCTTTTTTATAGTAAAAGAAAAGCAATATTTTTTTAAAATATGATATTTATCACATTTCTTTATATTTTTGCTTCCGATTTTTTTATGTCTATTCATAATAAATAGACATATATAATTAATCACACCCAATGAAAGTTTATAAAATATTAAACAACAATGTTATTGTTACACTTGATGCTAAAGGTAATGAATTAATTGTTACTGGTCGTGGAATTGGATTTAAAAAACGTGAAGGTGACTTAATTAATACAAATCTTATTGAAAAGCAGTTTTCACTCGATAATAAAGAAACATACCCTAAATTTGAAGAATTGCTTTCAAAGATTCCTTTTGAAGTGTTAGCCACATCTGAAATTATTATTAATCATGCAAAACAATGCATAGATGGCATATTACAAGACAGCATTTATATTTCGCTGACCGACCATATCCATTTTGCTATTGAGCGCCACCAGCAAGGATTTGATATTCCTAATGGATTTCTATGGGAAATCAAAAAGTTTTACCCTAAAGAGTTTCAAATCGGTTTGTATGCCTTATCAATAATAAAAGAACGATTATCTGTTGAATTACCTGAAGACGAAGCTGGTTTTATTACTTTTCATATTATCAATGCGCAATTAAATGACACAATGCCCAATATTGTTAATATGACTAAAATCATGCGCGAAATTCTTAATATAGTGAAATACCACTTTAACTTTGAATATGACGAAAATTGCCTATCTTATCAACGTTTTGTTACTCATTTAAAATTTTTTGCTCACCGTATTTTAAGCCACAGCAAGCAAACACAACAAGATAACTCTTTGTATGAATTAGTACGACAAAAATACGAACTAGCCTATATTTGTACTAAACAGATAGATTTACATTTAATACAACAATATCAACATCCACTTTCTGATGACGAAAGTCTCTATTTAACTATTCATATTGAACGATTACGAACTGAATTGAAAAATCAATAATGTGATATAACTCACATTTTAATCATTATATTTGAACAAATTATATCTATTATTCTTAAATCATGCTAATTTTATTAAATCATTTTTGGATTGTTATTGCATAGAAAAGCAGTTAGCTATGCGAGCAAAACCTAAATTCCTTAAATTAAAGGGATTTAGGTTTTTTTTTGCATTGAAAAGGATAAGGTATGAAAAATAAACAGTTTGCCGAATCAATTATTCAACATGTTGGAGGTAAGGACAATGTTATCAGCTTAGTGCATTGTGCTACTCGTTTAAGATTTGTATTAAAGGATGATAACAAAGCCGATGCAGAAACATTAAAAAAGTTAGCTGGTGTGATTACAGTTGTACAAAGTGGAGGACAATTTCAGGTTGTTATCGGTAATAATGTTGCTGATGTATATAGTGACATTATGCAACTGACAAATCTTAATGAAAATAATCAACCAACCTTGCAATCAGGCAAAAAATCGGGGATTTTCTCTAAATTGATTGATCTGGTTTCGGGCATTTTTATTCCAGCTCTTGCTGTACTTGTTGCAGGCGGGATTTTAAAAGGTCTAATCTCGTTGTTACAAGTAATCAATGTCATTATCCCTGAAACACCTACTTATAATTTCCTATTTGCCATTGCTGATGCACCTTTTTATTACCTACCTATTATTTTAGGATTTTCTGCTGTTAAAAAATTTGGCGGTAACCCCTATGTAGGCATGGCAATTGGCGGTGCATTAGTTCACCCTAATATTGTCGGTATGATGGGAGGCGCATTAGAATTACAAACCGAATTCTTTTCAATCCCAATTAGTCTAATCCCTTATGCATCATCGGTATTTCCAATTATTTTAGCAAGTTGGGTATATTCTATATTGGAACGAGCTTTTAATAAAATATTGCATGATTCGTTTAAAAAATTTATCTCGCCATTACTCAGCATATTAATTACCGTACCGTTAACTTTTGCGGTTATTGGCCCTGTTGTGTCAATGTTAAGTGACCTTATTGCCTCTGGAATTATCTTCATCTATCAATTAAATCCTGTAATTGCTTCAATGATTTTAGCAGCTGGCTGGCAAATCATGGTGATATTTGGGGTTCATTGGGGATTAGTACCATTTTCGATGAATAACTTGGCTCTTTATCATGAAGACTTTATGTTACCTATTTTATTACCGGCTGTTTTTGCACAAACAGGGGCAGCATTAGCGGTAATGTTACGTTCTAAAGATAAGCAATTTAAAGCATTAGCAAGCTCATCTGTATTATCAGGGATTTTTGGTGTGACAGAACCAGCAATCTATGGCGTGAATTTACCATTAAAAAAACCATTTGTTATTGGTTGCTTGTCTGCCGCAATTGGTGGGGCTATTGTTGGTTATCATCACACTGTCACTTATTCGTTTGGTATGGTTAGTATATTTTCATTTTTACAATTAATTCCAATTGAAGGGGTCGATGCAAGATTTTATGCGGTTGTTATTGCTACAATTATTTCCTTTGCAATTGCAACAATCGTTACTTACTTCTTTGGTATACCTAAAGATAAATCTCAAACGGATGAAATTGATAATTCATATTCTAACAATATGGAAACTGAAAATAAAACCACGATCTACAGTCCAATGTCAGGCAAGGTCAATTTATTAAGTGAGGTAAAAGATCCTACATTTGCTAGTGAATTAATGGGTAAAGGAATAGCAATCATCCCAACTGTTGGTCAAGCTGTTGCACCTGATAATGGTGAAGTTGTGTCATTATTTCGAACTAAACACGCAATTGGCTTTCAAACCGAATCTGGAGCTGAAATATTAATTCATATCGGTATTGATACCGTTAAATTAGATGGTCAACATTTTGAAGCTCACGTAGAAGCTGGTAGCAAAGTAAAAAAAGGTGATTTGCTAGTCAGTTTTGATATAGAGGCAATTAAGCAAGCTGGTTTTGAAGTTACCACACCAATTATCATTACTAATAGTGATAGTTATCAAGATATACAATGTATCTTTGAACAAGATAATATTCAAAGCGGAGAGGCTTTATTAGCGTTATCCCAAAATAAGGAGTAAAACATGTCAACAAAATTTCCTAATGATTTTCTTTGGGGCGGTGCCATTGCCGCTAATCAAGTTGAAGGGGCTTACCGTGAAGGAGGCAAAGGTTTATCTACATCAGATTGTACGCCAAATGGTTTATTTGGTGACATCATCAATCGCAATGAAACTGATATTGCTAGTATTAAAGACAAAGCTATCGATTTTTATCATCGCTATCCTGAAGATATTGCTCTATTTGCTGAAATGGGTTTCACTTGTCTACGCACATCAATTGCTTGGACACGCATATTTCCTAATGGCGATGAAGAACAACCAAATGAGGCTGGTTTAGCCTTTTATGACAAATTATTTGATGAAATGGCAAAACACAACATAAAACCACTAGTCACTTTATCACATTATGAAATGCCCTATTATCTTGTTACCCAATATGGTGGATGGGAAAATCGTAAAGTCATTGAATTTTTCACTCGTTACGCTAAAACTGTTTTTGAACGCTATAAAAATAAGGTTAAATATTGGCTTACCTTCAATGAAATCAACATGTCATTACATGAACCTTTCACTGGTGTTGGTTTGGACAGAAACAGCACCAAACAGCAAATCTACCAAGCAATTCATCATCAATTAGTTGCCAGTGGTCGAGCGGTTAAACTCTGTCATCAAATCATTCCAGATGCAAAAATTGGTAACATGTTATTAGGTGCTGTGGCTTACCCTCTTACGCCAAAACCTGAAGATGTTTGGGAAACTCATCAAGAAAATCATGGTTGGTTATTTTTTGGGGATGTTCAGGTGCGTGGTTATTATCCAACCTATATGGATCGCTTCTTTAAAGAAAATCATATTAAGCTTGATATTACTGAACAAGATAAACAAGATCTTAAAGAAACAGTCGATTTTATTTCATTTAGTTATTACATGAGTTGCTGTGCAACAGATGATGAGTCACAAAAAACCAAAGGTAATATTTTAGATATGGTACCTAACCCTTATCTTAAAGCATCCGAATGGGGATGGCAGATCGATCCAATTGGGATTCGTTATCTTCTTAATTTACTTTATGAGCGTTATCAAAAACCGTTATTTATTGTCGAAAATGGCTTAGGTGCTAAAGATAAATTAGAAGTAGACAATACAATCAATGATGATTATCGGATTAATTATATGAATGATCATTTAGTACAAATCCGAGAAGCCATCAACGATGGTGTTGAAGTCATGGGATACACCAGTTGGGGACCAATAGATCTTATCAGTGCATCTAAAGCCGAAGTCACTAAACGCTATGGATTTATTTATGTAGATCTAAATCAAGATGGCACTGGCACACTAAATCGTTATAAAAAGAAAAGCTTCTACTGGTATCAATCTGTGATTTCCTCAAAAGGTGAAAATTTGAAAGCATAAGATAATCTGGGAGGATTGACGCTACTCATCCCCCCTATTATTTTTTTATAAACATGTGAAAAGGTAAATAGCTAATTGAATGGAGATATAAATTATTTAAATTAATCATATTACTATAAAAAACATATATACATAAAAATAAAACAAAACTTTAAATTATTGGATTGTTACTGCTTTTTGGCAGGCAAAACCTAAATATTAATTAGAGAATTATTCTCTGATTTGGTATTTAGGTTTTTTAATATAAAAACGATTAGGAAAAAGAACAATGAAAATAAAATATCTCACAATAATGCTATTAGGGATATCAAGTTATTCTATGCTAGCAAATGCAACAGCCCACAACAACTCAATTCTCGATGATACATTTTTTAAAGACACCAAATTTGTATTTTCTACTCGAAACTATTGGAAATATTTAAAAGAAAATGCATCCCAACCTAAAGAGGTACACAGCGCTTGGGGGCAAGCATTTAGCTTTGATTATAAATCAGGTTATTTATTTGACATGATTGGTTTTGATTTCACCTATGATAACATAATAAGATTAGGTGCTAGTGATTACTTTGCGACCCGTAACCTACTTTATAACGATGGTAAAGGCTATAACAAACATAACGCTCACGGATTTAATAAATTTACCCAACGTTATGCCAAAATAAAATTAGGTAATGATGCTATTAACTTTAATGGGAAAGCTGGTTGGCATAGCATGAAGGATTTAGGTATCATAAGTTCAACCCAACATCTTACCCGCAATAGTTATCTTGGTTATAGCGGAATTCTAAAATATGATAACGTTTATTTTTCATTGGCTTATATTGATAGCACCCTACCCCGCGAATCCGCTAAAAAATTACGTTTTTTAACGGCCGATCGTAAAAAAATCATTAATAATATTTCAACAGCTGAAATCGCTTATAAAGATAAAGATCTTACTTTAGATTATTCTTATGGTGTTGCTAAAGATTATTTAAGACGCCATGTCATTGAATTATCGTATAAACCAATACAAAAATTAATCTTAGGCGGACAATTCTACGGAAGTTATGCTCTTGACAATTATGATGCCATGAAACAAAACAAAAAAGAGTTTGAAGATCACGCATGGCACTATGCAACCGATGTCGAATGGAAAGAAGAAGACTGGAGTATTAAAGTCGGTTTAGCCTATACAGACGCTAACAAACATAACGCTATCGGATATTATAATCGACATTTAGGTAAAAATACTCGTGCTCGCTTTAACGGTCTTGCCGCTGCTGGCTCAGATTATTTACGTGATGGTGAACTGGTACTAACAACAGTAATGAGTTATGATTTTGTTAAAGATAATAGCACTGGTCTATATATGAATTATGGACAATTTAACTACAAACATAATACATTAAAAAATGGCGAAATTAACGTTTTTGATATATGGAAACCAACTAGTGGTGCTTTTAAAAATTTTTCTATTCTATCGAAGGTTGGATATGGTTGGTCTTATAAAACTGTCAGTGCTTCAGACCTTACACCTAAACTTAGACATGGAAAATACCAACGTTCACCTTCACTTTCGGCGGAAACAGTAATTGATTACCGATTTAATTTATTATAAAGAGGACAAAACAATGAAAAAATTTATTATATTAATTAGTACATTAATTATTTCAATAACAACCTTATCACAAGCTTTTGCTGATGATGTTTATCTCTATGTCACTCGCCATGGTAAAACTATGTTTAATAACGTACACCGTGCACAAGGATGGTCTGATACACCGCTAACAAAACCAGGTGTCGAGGTGGCTGAACAACTAGGACGAGGGTTGAAAGATGTCAAATTTATTTCAGTCTATTCAAGTGATTTAGGTAGAGCACGACAAACTGCTCGCATTGTTTTAGAAGCTAAAGGCGATAAAATTCAAATTAATGAAATGGAAGGCTTACGTGAACAGTGTTTTGGCGATTATGAAGGAGATTTTGATCCGAACATGTGGACACCAGCTGCACAGCATTTAGGTTATGCATCAGATAAAGAGCTAATGGCGGATATGGCTCAAGGCAAGGTTACCCTAAAAACAATGATGGATGCAATCGCCGCAGTTGAGAAATCAGGCGAAGCCGAAGACTACAATAAAGTAAAAAATCGTATGCAAGCATCATTAAAAGCCATAGCTGAATCAGCCAAATCACAAGGTGGTGGCAACGTACTTGTAGTATCTCACGGTTTAGCAATTATGGCTATGGTTCAAGAGTGGCAAGATAAACCAATAACAGCTGGGTTAGGTAACGCAAGTGTTACTAAAATTCGTTACACCGACGATGGTAAATTTATTGTTGAAAGCCTTGGAGATATGAGCTACGTCGAAAAAGGCAAAAATCAAGCAAAATAACTTCAAAATATATGGCTCACCAATGAGCCATATTCCACATTTACTATTAGCTCATAATATTAATCGATAAATTTGTAGTATTTATCGCCATAAACAAGCATAATTTAATAGTGTATTTATTAAATGTTACTAAAAGGCCAATATGTTTTATTTATGCAATTATTCATCTCCAGTGGGACTAATAACCCTAGCCAGTCAACAAAATAAGCTCGTTGGGGCTTGGATTGAAGGTGAAAAATATTTTGGTCACACACTCAATACACGAACAGAAGAAAAATCTAATTTACCCATTTTTAACTCAACAAAAAAATGGCTTGACGATTATTTTTCAGGAAAAAGACCGAATCCATACCAATTAGAGCTTGCGCCAAATGGTACGCCTTTTCGAAGCTTAGTATGGGAAATTTTATGCAAAATTCCATATGGTCAGGTCATTACTTACGGCGATATCGCAAAACAGATCGCCATTAAAACAAACAAAGCAAACATGTCTAGCCAAGCCGTAGGCGGGGCTGTTGGTCATAATCCCATATCAATCATTATTCCTTGCCACCGAGTTATCGGCGCAAACGGTAATTTAACAGGTTATGCTGGTGGAATAGATAAAAAAATAAAGTTACTAGAAATAGAAGATGTTTATATCAAAGATTTTTTCATTCCAACTAAAGGAACTGCACTTTAAATTGTAGTTACATTGTTTTTCATTCTAAATTTTTAACTGATGGAATAACGATAAAGCACTACTCCACCAGTTAAAAATTGAGTTAATGAATAATATATTCCATCAACTAAAAAATGTTTTAATTTTAGTATTATAAATACGGTTTTATTACACAAATAAAGCAATACTCTCAACTTTATAAAGAAAAAAGTTACACAATAAAATTACCCCTTACATGCAACATAGTTATTCCAAGAGTCATTTCCCGTGCCTATATGCCCAGAATCAGAATATACATGATATTGTTCAGAAGAAGATTCTCGATCTCGTGTCCAATAAGCACCGCCACGCCACTGAGAATCAGGATAAGATCTTTGATTGATAAATCCCCACTCACTAAATAATGAACCATCAATTGCTCGTGTAAAAATCCCTCCCCAGAAAATAGCAGGATCGATCTCTATAGTGGTAGTGGGAGCATTTGTTAACTCATTAACGCTTAGAAGCTTATTAATACCACCACATCGTTGCCATCCACTTGCTCTATCTCCTTTAAAATCGCCTTGAGGTTTTGCCCAAACTGAAATTGGTGTAAAACTATACTCATGCATAACAGATGCATCTCTTTTTAACACAGCCCTTATAGTGACAGTTCCTGATGGTTTACTTATTAATTTAACCATACCATTCTTATCAACAACAACCCCATCACCAGGGTTGTTAATTAATTGATAATCGTAATCCGTTTGTGCACCACTCATCACTAACTGAAATTTAGCCCCAGGAAAGCCTGTTGTAAGAAATGTTTTTGACGATACGACTGGTTTAATCCTAAAACCATAATTTGGTACATAATCTTGAGTATAACCTCCACCACCTTTTGATCGTGTTCGCCCATCTGGCGAATTCCAATACATTCGATAATTCAAATCTGGATTATCACCAGGCTTACCCCATTGATATTCAGGATAAATAATTATGCTATTTGGTTTGGCATAACATAGTTCTGATTTTGGTGCGATTTGGTAGGTTTTGGCTAAGGTAATCTGTTTACTTTCATTTGGAATACCATACTGCGAATACGCTTTTACTTTTGTTTCAAGTATCAATTTTAATGGCATTGAAAAGCTGAAATAGAACATGATAAATAATAACAGAATGATGAGATAAATGGGATATAACAAAATAAACAGGGAAATAATGAAATTGTTTTTTGAAAAAGTGTTACAAAATATGAAATAAAAAATTGCCTAAAAAATTTTGCTCTAAAAATTAATTAGGCGTCATTAAATTCAAACAGTGTTGGTTGTTTTTCTTTTATCATTCGTTTATGAACTCGGTCGATTACTTTTCTGATACCTCGTTCTGTCATTTTATATTTTTGACTTAGTTCTGCGTAGTTATTGCCTTTAAATGCGTCATAGATTTGCAAGTCACGTTGGTTTAGTTTAAATCTGTAGTCGCGTGGAAATGTGATATTCTGACCGCCGAACAGTTCTGAAATTGTATTTGCAATACTATCGCCAAGATGAGCTGCAATATCTTCAGGTAGACCATAATCCATGGCTTCATTAGCCACAGATAATGATATATGCGTTAGCAGTTCGTGACGTTTAATAGATATTGCAGACTTAGTCATAATTTACGCTCCTGTTTTGTTCTTATACCAATCTAGTGCACCGGGTATATTTTTTTCTAATTTATTAAAATCGATACCGGCTCTATACATCTGTTCAAAATACTCTTCATTACTGCTACGAGCTGGTTTGTCTTCTTCTTTATGTTCAACGTATGCAAATAAATGCTTAGTTGATTCATAAACAGATTTTAAGTAGTTATGATTTTTAAACGGTTTATACTCACTAGTTAAACGCTTAGCGTGAATATTATTAACTGTTTCCCGTAGTGCGTGAGCTAGATGCCTGCTTGGTTGATATAATTTCAGAACTTCATTAATTAAGTTTACTGCTCTAGAATTACTTAAATTTGATTTTTGAGTACGAAATAAACCAATATAGGCAATCATCGGTTTAGCACAGCCATAGTTTAAATTACTTACTAATATAAGTAATTCTCTGCCAGAATCATCTTCGACTAATGCTTCTAAATTAATTTCGTTATGACAAATTGGGCAACGTGTTAATTTCATTTTTATTCCTTTTTACGCGTTCTAGCCAACTTTTTAGGCTTTCAATTACAACCATTGCTTGTTTTTGGGTAAGCCAATCCATCACTTCAACACCAGTAATACGTTTTACATATGAATTGATAGTTTTTTCTGAGCGGTTTTTTACTTCACCTACATCAGCTAGCTCTAGCCATAATGAGCGTATTTTTTTATGAACTGGTTCTGTAGCAGTTATCTTCCCTGTTTTTTTTGATGATTTAACTTTAAAACCTTTTGATTTCAGGTTATTTAGAATTTTTTCCAGTTCCCAAACAGTCATATCCTTGGTGCTAGTTTTTTTAGTTATATTCAGTAATAGATGACGATAGGTATCGTCATCCAGATTAAGTTGAGATTTTGCAATATGAATCAGCTTGATGTATTTAGATTTCATCTAGATAGAACCTGATTTTGATTTTAACTTAACATATTCGGCATAGAGTTCATCATATATCTGTCCATCGACATAACCCTGCCCCTGAACTTCACGCATAAACGAATGTTCATGACTGATTGAAACATGATAATCAGGCATATAGCGTTTAGGATTAGAAAATTTAGTTTTCATTATCAAATTAAATTTTTCTAATAAATCAAATTTATTAGCTATATCAACCAAAATATCTTTAACATCATCATTTATTGATGGTAGTTTACCTAAATTTTTTTTTATGATTCTTTCAATATCATTTCTAATTGATTCATTTAAGTCAGAAAATGCGACAAAAGATAATTGACCTCCTAAAATATTTTGATTTGCATGAAAAGACGGTTCTTTACCATTTTCAAATTCAATTATTAATGTCACTTTACCCATTTGCTAATTCCTCTAGCTCGTCGATGATGCGATCAGCTTCAAATTCAGATAAACCATACTCTTTACAGTGAACTATAAAATTAGCTGTCTGGCTTAATATAAATTGATGCAAAATATAAAAATCTTGTTTTTGCATAGTTAAATAACCTCCTGTTCAAAAGGTACTATCGCAAAATCCTCTACATCTTTTTTGATAGTGATGCCAGGAACATGTGCTACTACATTTGGTTCGTTTAAAATAGCTTCTTTATTAACTTCTTCTTTTGTACGAATAAATCGTTCCAATTTTAGCTTTTTCAGGGTTTCTATAACTGTTTCTAACCCCCGAATAACACACGATGGTGGACGATTGCGCCATTGCACTTCACCAGTAACTAAATTGGCTGATTTAACTTTGCCATTGTTGGTTAATTCATCACGGTTTGCTTCGCACCAAATTTGGATACCTTTTTGTATTTCTACTGACTTCTTTTTTAATACTTCAATACTTGATGAATAACTTGCAGTAATTTCAGCGATCTTATCGTTCATTTCGGTTTCTAATCGGATTAATTCACGCTGTATATCGCCTAAATATTTAATAGCCTCTGTTGCTTGATCTTTTGATTGCACAACATAGATTGATGCGGTAGCTTTAATACGTTTTTTAGTCTTTATCATTTCTATAGCTCCTATTCGATTAATGCAAACGACTAATATCGCGTTCTTTCCATATAACTCGGCAGCCATTTAATTCAAATTGCCCAAACCTGTAATAACCTTCATGTCGGTAATACATCGCTTTACCCACAGCTATAAACTTATTGCACTTTGGGTGATGCTCAATTTCAATAGTTGGCTTTGAAAGTGAATCATGATAAAAACCAATGACGGTAAATTCTTCATTAGATAATATAGTTACAGCATTATTAACCGCATTGATGCTATTATTGATGAGTTGGTTCTTTTTCATCAGATATCTCCTCGGTCTTTGATACACTCAACAATTACTTCACCTGTAACTTTTAGCGCACCAATGCGTGCAGCTAGATTTAATGCGTTAGAAACAAGGTTATTTACTGCTAATGGATAACATAATGAACGCACTTGCTTTTCACCTCGACGTGTTGTTGCAACACGTAACCGATTGATGATTTCATTAAATGCAGATGAATCAAATAACGTTGTATAGTCCATATCAACACGTGAAAATTTATGCTTGATATATTCTTCAACTTTAAAATCAAGTGGTTTTAAGTTCACAACTTCACAGCGTTGCACAACTTCACGAACCTCTGGGTTATACTCTGATAGTTTTGTTTGTAGCTCTGTTTGCCCAATCAAGATAATTGATAGCAGTTTTTTAAAGCCTTCTTGTAGCTCATAAAAGCGTTTTAAATGCTTAAGCGTATGAATTGATAAACCATGAGCTTCTTCAATAATCATTAAATGTTTACGACCTGATAATGCGCTATTTTTAAGTAAAGTATGCATTTGCCTTGCTCGTGCTTCAGCACTGCGTTTTGGTTTTGCTTGTGGATCAATCGCATTGATGATTGCACCACTAATATCCATACTTTTTAGTGATTTACCTTTGACTTCGTTATCTTCTAAACCAAGTACATACGGCTCAATAACCGTTATTGGTTCATGATTAATATTGATCCAATCAATTAAATCATGGCGCAATGTGGATTTACCGCTACCTGATTCACCAATTACCGCCAACATTCCGCCATGCTTTGCTGTTTGACGCATTGCAGCACGTACATAACGAATATCATCAGAAAGATAGACATCGGCATCTTGGGTCATTTCATCCGTAAATGGATCCCTTGGAATGCGGAAATGTGCACGAGCATCTCGATTTATAGTTTGTTTTCGTAGTAACATATAGGCTGACTCCTTTGTTAAGTGTTTTTCATTTGAGTCAACTGGCACAGCGTCGTCCGCCAAGATTTCGGCTGTGTCAGTTTCTTCTTCAAAAATATTTATTAAATAATCATTGCTTAAACCTAATTTTATTAATCCCTTTTCAATCTTCTGCTCTAGTTCTTCATGCTTAATAGAGCGTGGCCAAATATTGTGATTAACGAGTTGGCTAATTACTGCTTGGCTGATTGAATTGCCTTTATAATCAATATGCTTAGCGAGTTGTGCCTGTTTGATATTGAATTGCGTCATTACGCTTTTTAATTTCAGCATTATTTAACACTCCTAAACCCTGTCGTACCGTCACCGACTGCAACAGGTGTTGTAAATGTACGAATTAGTGAATCTAACGAATCTTCCGGTACACCATCTTGATAACGAACCGATAGCCACTTATTTTCATCAGTTGTTAATCTGCGACCAATTGAACTGGTAATACGCATTAAAGCTGCGGTTAGCGTTAATGTTGTTGCAGCTAGCTTTAAATGTTCCGGTGTCTCAATTTCATTGCCTTTTTGTTCAAAATAAGCTGGATGATTTATATCATCTAGATAACTGAGTGTATTGAGTTTGCCACCGAACGGTGCTACTTGTTTTTGCTTTGCTTTTTTGATTTCATCTTCGGTCATATTTGGGTATGCCACTTGATCCATCGCTTTCGCTGCTTGTTCAATTTCTGTATTACCTTTAGATTTATATTCCTCGCCAATTACAGGTGCATCTAAACGTTGTCCAAACTTATCAAAATTGCGATCTGGCTCAATACGGTAGATTAATGACTCGCCGTCATAACGAGGGACTTCAATTTGAATAGCACAATCACCGTAAACTAATGAACGCACACTGACTTTATCTTTAACAGCAATACCCTCTAAGCCTTTTAAACTATAGACTAATGATGATTCTGATTGTGGATGTTTGAAACTAATGGTTAAATCAGACTTAACTTGGCGCTCTTGCTCACGACTTGCCATTAATGCCTGACAAACTTCTATAGATGGCAATGTACGTAATTGTTCTGCCGTAATATGTTGCCAGAGCGCTTGGCGTGATACAGGTTCTGATAACCCAATACGACGCAAACGTGTATCTTGCCCAGGTAAACGATTAGCGTTATATGCCTCCGCCCAGTTCATTGCTGCATGATTTAACTCATCAATACAGTTAACTGGTTGAAACTTTAAACGGCTTTCAAACTGTGTTTCGATGATATTGTTGGCATTTTCTACACCGCCTTTAGCTCGTGCATTACCTGCTTCGTGTTCTAGATATTTAACTTCTAAATGGTCTAGCAAGTTCTTGATTGCTGATGATGTATTTGCTGAACCTTTATCCCAATACAATAGCTTTGGTACACCGTGAAATAACCGCCCATCTTGCTTACCCCAAGCAAACATTAAAAACTGGAATAATGAGTGTTGGTTTTCGCCAGCTGCTTCTACATACCACGGTATAATCATGCCCGATGCGCGATCATACAAAGTATAACGCCAGACTTTGTATTTAACTTTTGCGTAGTTTCCTAACTTATTTTTATAAAAATCACGGTCACGCATAATATGTTGTTTATCTTTCATGTAATAAATTAGGCATAGAGAAGGATCTACTTCGTGCACATGATTAGGATGTAATGCACGTAATGACTGAACAGGATTTGCCACTTGTTGTGCTTTTACATTCATTTTGCGGTTTCGTAATAACCTAGTAAAATGATTAGTACTTACACCAATTTCATAACCATTTTGTTTTGCAATACTTGTTGCTGTTGTTGTAAACATAGTTTGTTTACCATTATCACGCACCGACTCTTTACATATTGCTCCGACCACATTTAAAGCAATATCAGAAACACTTGTATCACCTTTATCAGCTCTGCATTTCCGATCACTTGACCAACCACAAAACTCTTTTAATTGTCGGTAAATAGTTTGTTTAGAAATACCTAAAAAGGCTTGAGCTTCACTCATAATAGCGCTTCTTGAACCAAAATTTGTGTTATCTAGCTTAATTGCTAATTCATTTAAATAGCTGCGAATATTAGGTGATACCATTTTTAAATTCCCTTGATATGAAATATCATTTATATAAATCTTGGATATTCTCATTTACTAAAGATTCTTGTCGCTGTTGAGCTTCCATAATATCGCTATCAAATTTGCTCCAAAGTTCACGATGCACATAACGAGCTTGATCTAAAGTTAATACGGCCGAACCATTCAATGTTAATAATGCAATTTGCATTGATTCAGGCAATGAATATGGTTTTTCGGGATCGTAATCAGGGTCATTCTCCAGTATTTCGAGCATCAATTTATACATAATGTCTACATACTGCCTTTGTTCTTCAAATAGCTTATCCATGCGTGATTGTGTTTCTGCTATCTGTTTTTTAAACGGCTCTAAACGCTCATCTAGTGGTACGGTTTTCATTTCAAATTGTGCTAGTTTTATTGCTAATTCTTCCTTTTCTTTCGCTACATCAGCATTACGTTTGCTCAGGGCTTTATAATCAGCTTGCAAATTACTATTTTCTTTTTTGAGCTGCTCTTTTTCTTTAGCATTTTTAGCAATAAATTCTTCTGCCAATTCAACTAATGCCTCTTTATCACCTGCTTTGGCAACTTCAATCAGTGCTGTTTTTTGGTCCTCAGGTAACTTACGATATTGGCGTAACTCACGGTAACCGATACCCATGCGTGACATAGATTCAAGGGCTTCTTCACCAAATGCTTTTAGGTTTGCTATATCTAATTCAATTTTGTCTCTAGATGAACCGAGTAACAGACAAAAATCTTCCCACGTTCCTGAAAATAGCGAACCGTTCGCGGTTTTCATTCCTTTAAGTTGTTGATATAGTTTATTTTCACGGATAAAAGCCAATTTAGATGTGCGAACCGTTCGCGAAAACTGTTCAAAAGCCTCAGCCATTTGAGCCTGACCTAAAACTTGATTAACTAAATCACGAGATTCGTTATATTCACTTTGAATAGTAGTCATGGTATTCATTGCATCATTAATCCCTTGCTCATCAATTGCAGGTAGTTCAATTTCGTCTTTTGCTTTGTTTGCTTGTCTTGCCATTTTATTTATCCTCTTGAACCAGCAGTAATACGCTGATTGATTTCTGTTATTTGGTCTTGCATTTTAGTGATGTGAATTGCATGCGCTTGGGCTATTTGCAACATTTGCACACTATGAGCAAACAAACCATTATCTAACTTAATTACTAGTCCTTCCTCGATTAGTGTTTGAAGTGAACGCGTTACATTAACAGGTGATTCATTAATCATCTTTGCGATATCGCCATTAGATAAACCCGTTAACGTATAACCTTTAAGCGCTTTTAGTACCTTAAGTATTCGAGTGCCAGATGTCGAAATTTGTGATTTGTTCATGTTTTTCGCCCTTTTTCTGTATATGAAAAACTGTTACAATCAGCATTAGTAAGCTTGTTTTAAGCCAAGTTTTACTGCTATATCGTGTGTTTTACCACGATGAGCACGGCTTAAACCATTTAAAACGTTATAAACAACAACGGGGTGGTAACCATTTTCAATCGCCCAAGATTTGATAGTTTTGCCTTTTTGTTGAAATTGTTGCTTAACTTGTTCGGGAGTGAGAACTTTAGACATTTTTAGCTCCTTTGATATAAGTTATTAATAAGTGATTTATAAATTATGTGTTAAATTATGGTATAAATATTTATACCTGTCAAGATAAAAAGTATGCAAAAAAATATCGGATTAA
Source organism: Gilliamella sp. BG2 (assembly GCF_046635645.1). Classification (NCBI taxonomy): domain Bacteria; kingdom Pseudomonadati; phylum Pseudomonadota; class Gammaproteobacteria; order Orbales; family Orbaceae; genus Gilliamella; species Gilliamella sp. BG2. The sequence continues at coordinate 16,891 of NZ_JBIDFF010000006.1, read as the reverse complement.
GACTAAAAGAAGAACGTGAACGTATGGGACTTAGCCAAGTTGCTATGGGAGAAATTGCTAATGTAAAGAAATTAACTCAACTTAATTATGAAAAAGGTGAGAGATTTCCTGATGCGTTATATTTATCTACATTAGCTAATTTTGGGTTAGATGTTCAATATGTTGTAACTGGTATTAGAACAACAAATAATTTATCTGTTGATGAGCAAGATTTAATTGACAAATTTAGAATAGCACCATTGGCAATTAAAGCGGCAGCCTTAGGTGCACTAACGGCAGGAACGGCTCAGCAGGCAGGGGTTAATATTTCGAATAATACAATTCGAGGTGAAGGTCAAATTGCTGGTGGAAATATTTATACAACTAGGAGGCGGAAAACAAAGTGACGGTTAGACTTCAGGATAATACAGCAGAACAAATAGCTGGTAGAGATATTTATAATATTACGTCAAGTAATGATGATGAGTTAGATACTCGCCCGTTGGTTCCCGCTCAACGAAAATCCCTTAATAGTTTAATTTCTGATATTGAAAACTACGGGGAGTTAACGGCACCAGAACTATGGCTTAAACTACACGCTACTCTTGGTGTTTGTAGTATTAATGAAATAACTGTTTCACAATTTCCTATTGCTGATAAATTTTTAACTGATGAATTTGAAGCAGCTAAAGAAAAAGCATCTTGCAAAATGCTTATCCATTTGATTCTTTGTGAAATTAATGACAAAGATGAATTAAAAGATAAGATGAATCATTACAGTAAACGGCAATTTTGTACTTCAGATTTAAAACGGCTTAATAAAATGCAGCTACAAAATGTATTAAATTATGTTGAAGAACTTTCTAATTTAGAGAAATTAAATAATCAAAATTTATATAACCAAACAATAACTTTATTCAGAACTCAAATAAAACCCACGTTAGCAATATTTGCCGTGGGTTTTATTTTGGGGGCGATTATTTTTTAAGGATTAAAGATGAAAAATTTATGGTTATTTTGTACTTCAATTATATTTAGCGTTTTTTTATTAGTTGGCTGTGATTCTCACCCAGAATATGAGGGAAAAATAAAAAACTATATGATGGGTAAACTGAAAGATCCAGATAGTGCACAATATATATTTAAAGGCTATATGCAAGGAAAAATAGATGGTCATGATGCAACTGTTTATGTTGTATTTATTAATGCTAAAAATGGGTATGGTGCTTTTACTGGTTATAAAGAATATGAATTTGCAATCTACAAAAATCCATCTGAAATAAGTGGATTACTTTTATCCCAAGGTGGTGTTGAGGAAGTTAGCCATTTAACAAACACAGATAGATTTGAAGTTATTGAGAAAATGAAGATTATTGATGGTTAATTTATAATATTAAAAAAAACTGTAAAGCATTTGATGCTGGTCAACGCTCTTGTGTTTGGGGTGATTTTTTAGGATGTAATCAGTTTAAAGTTACTTATCAGTATCAGTGTTTGGAAGAAAATTAGACAAAGGTAATATGGAAAGAAACATCTTTATAACAGAATATAAAATAAAATTTAGTTAAACTAGAGGAAATGGGAATGGCATACACAATTCAAGCTGGTATTATCCACCAAATAAAAAAAGAACAAAATACAAAGGGTTCAGCTGCAACGTTACAACTACAAGAAGCATTGCATTCAAATAATGAGCATTTAAAAAATTTTGTTGAATATGCAGAACAACAGCTACAAAAATCAGGACGCAATAGTTCTATTAGTGGTGGTTTTGGTATTCAAAATACTCTTTCTAAGGCCTTAGCAGATGATTATTTTTCTACTAACGACCAAATTGATTACCTTCTATTATCCAAAGAAATAGCAAAAGGATTATTCCATTTTGTCACTAAGAAAAGTGCGACGACTGGCGAATACGTGCCAATGATATTCTATCGAGATCGCAGTAACACAGATTACTTATTACTCTCATTAATTAGCTTAAATAAATATATCAATATCAATACAAACGGTGAATTTTCTAATACTAGCGTTATAGATAATGATGCGTTAAAAGTAGGACTTAAAATCAATTTAGTTCAGATGGCACTGCATCATGCAAATCCAAATGACCCACCACAAGATAACTATATTCAATGGATCCAACGTGGCAGTAGCAAACTACCAGAGTATATCCAAGAGTTTGTACCTGTCAGTGAACAAATTGATAACGGTAAAACAACAAATTTGCTATTGCAAAGTGTAATGAATTACACTGAATCAACTTTTGATGACTTAAAAACTCGCCAGAAGGTTGAAACAGATATTACAACATTAATGCGAACCAAACTAGATCAAGGTGAACCAGTTCACATAGAAGAAGATATTGATAAGCTACTAGACACAGCACTTACAACACATGGTTTAAATGATAAACCTAAATTTAATGAATACCGTCAAACAAATAATATAGTATTAGACTCTTCTTTTCGAGTGGATGGACAAAAATTACAGCGTTATGAAAAATTTGATTTATCATTGGCCGAAAAAGGTATTACAATTAAAGGAACGAAATCAGAAATAGGCGAGTCTATTAAAGCGGTTACCATTGAAGAAGATAAATACCTTCAAATTAAAATTAGTGATGATGAATATACCGAATTAACCACACGCTATAAGGCTTTAGTACAGTAATGTTGAATGAATTTTTTAGTTTAGTAACGGAGATGAAGGTAAGCAAAAAAGAGCTTACAGGATTTGTTACGCCTAAAAATCAAAATGATATTACTAATTTACTGACGTGGAATGATAACCATAGTGATCAATTTCAGCTTAATAAAACAGATATCACCATTGGTGAAAACGTTGGGTTTACATTAAAACCAATTCTTCAAGATGGGTTTGGATATGCCAGTTATGAACACTATTTCGAAAATAAAACTAAATGGTGGGATAATTTAAACCTTGAGACAATAGTAGAGCATCAATGGTTAGTATTTAGTAAAAAAAATACCAGCATAAATTCACAAAATTTAGAAAAAATAATTGAATTATTGCAGTTATTAAAAGGAAAAGATAAAGTTAATGGGTTGTTTTATTCTAAATCAGATACTGTTATAGTATTTTTTAATCAAAAACCTTTTGAACTTTCATTAAAGCCACAAAATGCAGCCGATTTCATTAATTTATTAAAAAAATTAGATGAAAAGAAAATTAAAGCAATCACAGAGCTATGCTCATGGTTTGATGGTAATATTGAAAAAGAACATTTCCATGCTAAGAAAAATGCTTTCTCCGTTGCTGTTACTGACTATTTGACCGAAAAAGAAGGCTCAAATAAGCACGATATTTGTCATTTACTGGAAAATGTTGTTAATATTAATCATCAAACAGTTATTCAGTATGAACTTTATTTAGAAGATTTTTCTTACAGCAAATTTGTGAAAAAAATTGAAGAGCGTGGTGCAAAGTTCATCACTCGAATTAATGAAGCATTAAGTAAATCGGTTACTCAGATATTGGGTCTTCCAGTCGCAACAGCTGTATTTAATTTTGCTAAATTAGACATACATTGGGTCAGTATTTTGTCCCTTATTGTCTATGCATCATTATGTGGCATCGTGCTTTTCAATCAATCTAAACTATTAGATGATATTAAGGAGGAAGTTAAATTATTTGAGGATAAGTTACCTAAAAATTTGAAAAATGATTTATGGGGACTTAATTATAAAACTATTAAGAACCAGATAAAATACCAAAGTCGTTTAATAAAATTTTTATGGTGTATTATCGGTGCATCTTTAATTTATGCCTTTTTAATTGGTTTCACATTGTTAGAACCGTTTATAACCGAGCTAATTGAAGCTATAGGTAAACAATCAGTAAATTAATCTGCCCCCGTTCAAATTACATTTCAAGTAAGTAAGATCATAATAACCTCATACATTAATTTAATTAATTATGAGGTTTTTTATGGCTCACCCTATCAAAAAATTATCCCAGATTCGTTTGTTTAAATGGTATTTAGTCGCCATTACTTTATTTGCAATTATTACGTTACTATCACCTCAACAGTTGCCTGTTGTAGCTTATAAACTATCTCTTGTTTTACTTTCTGCTGTTGTTGGTTATCACCTTGACCGTGCGCTTTTCCCTTATGCATCTCCTGGAGGTTATTTATATAACGATTGGAAAGAGTTTGGTCCTGATTTTTATACCAAGCAATATATTGAGTCTTTAGAAAACAATGAACAACCAGAGGCAATGGATTCCAAAATGTGTGCGGAATACCCTGTTCTTGATGAGTATCGAACTCTGTTTGCGGTTGTTCTGATTCGTCGGGCGTTGATTGTTTCCGCTGTGATTCTTGGCGTAACACTTGGATTATAGACATGCGTTATTTAACTTTAATTATTGTGTTTATGCTGTTTAGTTGTCATTTAGCGCCTGCTATAGCAGTTGTACCAAATGATGCTAAGCAACATCAACGGGAACTGACACGTAATGCACGTGCAATCTTTGGTCTTGATGCGCCAATTGCGTTGTTTGCAGCTCAAATCCACCAGGAATCTCGATGGAAAGTAAACGCAAAATCACCAGTAGGCGCACAGGGGCTAGCTCAGTTTATGCCAACTACGGCGGATTGGATTGCAGGGGCTTACCCTAAATCATTAGGAAGCAACGAACCTTATAACCCATCTTGGGCACTGCGTGCCTTAGTTCAATATGATTATTGGTTATATCAGCGTATTAATGCAACGGCGAGTGATTGTGATAGATGGGGATTCACCCTTTCGGCATATAACGGCGGACTTGGTTGGGTGAATCGTGATCGTCAGCGAGCAAAACGAGAATACCAAGATGCAACACATTACTGGGGCGTTGTTGAAAATATTAATGGCGGTCGTAAAAGCATTAATTTTAAAGAAAATCGTGATTATCCAATTCGTATTATCTACCGTTGGCAACCTGTTTATATAAATGAAAATTGGGGTTTAGGAGTTTGTGATGATTAGAAATATAGGCAAATTAATCAAAAGCTTTTTTGTGGGCAGTAAAAATTATTTTTTGTTGGGAATAATTTTGGTTGTTGGTTTGGGTGCGCTTTACCGATTAGGTATCAGCCATGGCAAATCAATGGCCAAACAAGAATATATTGCTTTAGAAGCACAACAAGCAATGAATACTTTAAGCCAATTTATTGAGAGTACAAAGCAACTAACTAAAACTGCTAATGATGCAAGTTATTCATTGTCACAGCAGATAGCAGAAAGGAAATTATATGATGAACAATCAACTCAAGCATTACAAGATGCACTTAACAAAACGGCTAATGATCGCACTCATTGCGTGTTTGATGATAGTGTCTTGCAGTTCATCGACTCAGCCCGTGCAAATGCCGCACAAGCAACAACCCATGGTTTTACCAGCACAACTGACGGTACCATGCGAATTACCCGTAAAACGACGAAATAATACGGCTGACGGTTTAGCTCAAGCCTTAAAACAGCTTTATGATCAATACGGTCAGTGCTCAGGTCGACTTATTGAACTAATAAAATATATCAACGAGGTAAACAATGGATAACGCTGATTTAGCATCAACTGTTGAAATGGAAGCACGAGAACGAATACTAGCAAAACATCAAGCAAAGACGGGAGTATCGAGCCTGTATTGTCAAATCTGTGAAGAGCCTATAGCTGAAGAACGTCGAAAGTTAGTCGTTACTGATTTATGTATTGAATGTGCAGCATTGGAAGAAAAAAGGAATAAACGATGAATTTTAATGAACTTACCTTTAACTGGCAGTTTCTGCAATGGGCTGTAATGGCGGTGGTTGGTGTTTACTCATGGTTAATTGGACGTCAATCGGCTAGCCAAAAAGAGCTACTAGACTTACGTATTCGAGTAACACAAGTTGAAGAGACGGTTAAGTCATTACCAACTCAGCATCAGGTAACCAAATTGATTGAAAAATTAAGTAGCAATGAAGCTACTTTAAATCAGTTATCTGATCGGCTTTCAGGATTATCTCGTCAATTAGATAACATTAACCAATTTTTATTAAAGAACAAGTGAGGAATTATGAGCTACGCTGAATTTTTAAAAGAAGATCAACGTTTGGTTATTTTGCGTATCTTATATGAAATGCCAAGTTATAGCAGTAATTCTAGCATTATCTATAGTGCGTTAGATCACTATGGCCACGCTATTAGTCGTGATCAAGTTAAAACCCATTTAAGTTGGCTTGGACAACAAGACTTAATTAAAACCGAAACAATTGGTAGTGTTATTGTTGCACGTTTAACCGATTTTGGTGCTGATGTGGCCACCGGTAAAGTTGTTGTGCCTGGTGTAAAACGTCCAAGCGCAGGAGCTTAATTATGGGACGTAAATCGACAATTCACAAGCTAGAGCCAGAAGTTCGAACATATATCGAAAAATTATTACGAGCCGATCAACTTACTCTTGATGAAATGATTGCCGAACTGCAACAAACGTTTCCCAGTACTGATACGCCAAGCCGTTCTAGCCTTCACCGCTATCAAAAAGGTTTTAATGAAATGACCAATAGCTTACGTGAAATTGAAACAGCATCACGTATTTTGGTGGATGAGCTTGGTGATAGTGTTGATGATAAATCAGGGGCACTACTTGCACAAGCTGTTACAACGCTGGCAACGCGTGCCGCATTTAAGGCACATGAATCGGAAGATATCACTATCAAGGAAATTAGCTTTTTAGCAAAAGCCGCCAAAGAAGCCATGCAAGCAAGGCAATTAAGTTTTAAAGAGAGGCAGGAAATAGAGAAAGCAGCACGTGAAAAGTTATTGCGTGAGCAAAAAGAAAAACTGAATGAGCTAGAAAAAACAGGCGAAGTACCAGCTGAGATGTTAGCTAAAGTAATTAAAGCGGCGTATGACTTATGACAACACAAACCGAACCAGCTCTTAAATTATATGATTACCAAAAGCGATGGGTTAATGATACCAGCCGTTTTGCTATTGCAATGTTCTCTCGACAATGCGGTAAAACCTTTACCAGTACATTGCAAATTGTACTCGACTGTTTGCGAGCTGAAGCTCAAGGTAAACGTGCGCGTTGGGTTATTTTATCACGTGGTGAACGTCAAGCACGTGAAGCCATGAATGAGGGGGTTAAAGTTCATCTGCGTGCAATGTCCGCAGGTTTTAAAGAACTCGATTATGATTGGGATGCCAATATTCGAGCGTTAGAAGTTGAATTACCTGGTGGTAGTAAAATCACAGCATTGCCTGCAAATCCTGATACTGCTCGTGGCTTTAGTGCTAGTGTTTTACTGGATGAATTTGCCTTTCATCAAGATAGCCGTGCCATTTGGAAAGCACTGTTCCCTGTTATATCTAAACCCGGCTTAAAACTGCGTGTGATCAGCACTCCCAATGGTAAAGGGAATAAGTTCTATGAACTGATGACTGGTAAAGATGATGGTTGGTCACGCCATGTAGCGGATATTTATCAATGCGTTAACGATGGGTTACCTCGAAATATTGAGGAATTACGCAAAGGTGCCGGTGATGATGATTTATGGGCACAAGAGTTTGAACTCAAGTGGCTTGATGAAGCCAGCAGTTGGCTTGATTTTGATTTAATTACTAGCGTTGAAGATGAAAAAGCAGGAGTTCCTGAACACTATACAGGCAATCCTTGTTTTGTTGGTGTTGATATTGCTGCACGTAATGACCTATTTGTTATTTGGGTCATTGAACAAGTGGGCGATGTTTTTTGGACTCGTGAAATTATTGAGAGAAAGCGACTTTCTTTTGCTGAACAAGATTTACTGCTTGATGATGTATTTCGCCGTTATCGAGTCATTAGAGGTTGCATGGATCAGACTGGTATGGGCGAAAAACCCGTTGAAGATGCAAAACGCCGTTATGGTGAAACAGTGATTGAAGGTGTTTTATTTACCTCTCCTAACAAACTAACATTGGCAACGCAAGGTAAACAAGCATTTCAAGATAGAAAAATTCGTATTCCCGCTGGCAATAATGCCCTTCGTGCCGATTTGCATAAGTTGAAAAAAGTGACTGGCGCAACGGGGCAACCGCGGTTTGTTGCTGATTCTGATAGTAACGGCCATGCTGATAGAACTTGGGCTGCCTTTCTTGCAATTAATGCTGCTAGTCAAGATGGGTATGAAATTGAATACCAATCACTAGGCGTTCGTGATTCTTATCGTTCATTGAATGAATATGCGGTTGGTTCAGAACTGGAAACAACTGATACAGGCTTTGGCACGGTACGTGGCGGTAACGATTTTGGAGGATTTATTTAATGTTATGGTTTAAAGGTAAAAAGCCACATGTTGAAACAGGACGAGAGCTGGCAGGCACAGGTGAAAATAATGATATTACTAAATTGTATATTGGTTCGCTAGCGCTACCAGATGATAGTGTTCTTCGTAATCGGGGTGGCGGTCGTTTAGATATTTACAAAGAAGTTTTAAATGATGATGAAGTGAAATCGGCATTTACTCAGCGTCAAGATGCTGTTATATCTCGTGAGTGGAAAGTGGAACCCGGAGGCGATAAACCGATTGATATTGAAGCAGCTGATGCAATGAGCGAGTTACTGAAATCGGTTGGGTTTGACCGAGTGACTAAACTAATGCACTACGGTGTTTTTTATGGTTATGCCGTAGCGGAGTTGATTTATGGCATCAAAGATAATCTATATTGGATTGACGATATCAAAGTTCGTGATCGGCGTCGTTTTCGGTTTACTCCAATGGGTGAACTGCGTTTACTGACACAAAATAATATGCATGAGGGGATAGCATGCGAAGCACCGTATTTTTGGCATTACGCAACTGGTGCCGATCATGATGATGAACCGTATGGACTTGGGCTTGCTCACTGGCTTTACTGGCCAAGCTTTTTTAAACGCAATGATATTAAGTTCTGGCTAATTTTTCTGGAAAAATTCGGCATGCCAACAGCTGTGGGCAAATATAGTACAGGTGCAACACCTGAACAAAAACGGGACTTACTGTCACTCACTCGTGCAATTCAGACCGATTCAGGCATCATCATGCCAGATGGCATGACGCTTGAATTGCTACAAATAGCACGCTCAGGCGCAGGCGATTATAAAGCGTTTTACGACTCAATGAACGAAGCTATCCGGCGTGTAACCGTTGGACAAATTACTTCCTCAGGTGGTGCATCAAGCTCAATCGGTGGTGATGAATCACTCCAAGCTGCGGTATTAAGTTCAATTGCAAAATCAGATTCTGATGTAATGTGTGAGAGTTGGAATCGAGGACCAGGTACTTGGTTTACACAGATGAATTTTCCCGGTGCTGCTGTTCCTCAAGTTTCACGTATTTTTGATGAACCTGAGGATCTGAAATCATTATCAGAACGTGATAAAAATATTATTGAATCAACTGGCTACCGCCCAACATTGGCTCATGTTCAAGATACGTACGGCGGGGAATGGGAAGAAAAACCACAACCAGCACCAGCGGAATCGATTGATGCGCAATCTTTAAAAAACGTTGATTTTGCCGAACAGCAACCGAATAACTTTGCGCCAGTACTTCAGTCACAACGATTAAATACTGAGATGCACCCCGTTACTGATAAATGGATTAATCAAATTAAAGAACTGGTTGATAATGTTCAATCATTAGAAGAATTGCGTGATAAGTTATTTGAGCTAATTCCCGATATGCAATTAGATGAATATGCAAAGGTCATGGCTGAAGCATTAACAGCAGCTAATTTAGCGGGTCGCACAGAACTACTTGGTGATAGCAAAAATGGTTAATGTCGCATATGGCTCGTTGCCATTTAAAGAGCAAATTGAGTTTTTCCGGCGTAAAGTAAATGTGCCCACAAACAGCTATGCAGACATCTACAATAATGAGCATGATTATGCCTTTGTTGTGGCGGGTGCTAATCGTAATGCATTACTAAATGATTTTCGTGCAGCCATTGATAAAGCAATTAGTCAAGGTACAACACTGGATGAGTTCCGTAAAGACTTTGCTGAGATAGTTGAACGTCATGGTTGGAGTTATAACGGCGGTTTTAACTGGCGTACTCGTATCATCTATGAAACGAATTTAAATTCATCTTATCAAGCTGGACGTTATCAACAATTACGTGATGCTAAATTTCCATACCTAGAATACTTACATAGTGATTATGTTGAACACCCTAGAGAACTTCATCAAAGTTGGGATCATCTGGTATTAGATTTTAATGATCCTTGGTGGAATACTCACTTTCCACCCAATGGCTATGGTTGTCAATGTCGTGTTCGTGGGCGAACTAAAGGTGATTTAAAAAGAATGGGAAAACACCAACCTGACAAAGCACCAACAATAAATTGGGTTGATAGAGTAATTGGGGAAAATAGCGGTAATCCTAGAATAGTTCGAGTACCTGAAGGAATTGACCCTAGTTTTGAACATATTCCCGGACAATCAAGACTTGATAATTTTGTACCAAACCCATTAGATACAGATCCAACTTTAAAACGAGGTTTACCATCAAGCAAAGCAACTGATGAATGGCCAGCAATCCGTGAAGTAAGCAAAAATAGACTGTTAGAAAAAGGCTTAACTGAAGAAGATTATGCCAATATTTTCTTAAATGAATTTGGCGCAACATTAACTAAGCCAGCTATTTTTAAAGATGTAGCCGGTGATGCATTAGTAATCGGTAAACAGCTTTTCACTGTTAGCAAAACTGGTGAATTGAAAGTTACAAAACGTGGTCGTGAGCAATTTTTATTGTTACTTGCGGATTCGTTAAAACTGCCCGATGAAATTTGGACAAGAATGGAATACTTTGATCATCTACAAAAATCTGTAGTGCGCCGGCGCTACATTTCTCGTTTTATGATTGATGGTGAAATTAAGCCTATGCTAGCGGTATTTGAAGTGGGTGATGATGGTTGGCTAGGTGTAACAACATTTGCGCCTGATAACCCTGAATATCTAGAGCAACTGAGGGTTGGTGTTCGAGTGTTTAAACGAACATAAAATAAAACCCAATCACCGCCACGATTGGGTCGCTGTACGTGGGATTCGAGGCTTTGGCGGAAGCTGCCCGTACATACGATAGAACTAGTATAGGTGAAAAAATGATTGGCGTAAATATTGAGTTTAATATACAAGATGCTCTTGATGCTATGCTTCATATTGAAGCAGCCATAGATGATACTGAAAGTTTATTTAGTCATATGGGCGAAGTATTACTTGATATTCATGAGGCCAGATTTACGGCTCAAGAATCGCCCGATGGTGTACCTTGGAAAGAACTATCTCCTTGGTATAAAGACTCAAAACCCAAACAAAAAGATAAAATTTTAACGCTAGATGGTAATCTAAGAAGTACGTTGCATTGGCAGATTGAAGGTAATACTTTGTTATTTGGTACGAACTTAATCTATGGCGCTATCCATCATTTCGGCGGTACAATTAAGCCAGTTAAGGGCAATGCATTAAATGTGGGAGGACGTCCTGTAAAGAAAGTGGTAATTCCAGCACGCCCATGGCTTGGCATTAGCGCCCAAGATAAATTACTATTGGTCGATGTTGTGCGTGAGCACTTGGGTTTTGCTTAAAACGCAATATAACGCGTTTTAAGCCACTTTATTAAAAAAGGCTAATCAGTTTATTTACGAATCGCTTTAATCGTGTTGTAAATGCTTTATAATAAGTTTTTAGTGTATATTTCTTCTATTATTTTGCCGTTCCCCTTTTCAAATCATTAAAAAATTATCTGCCCGCGTTCAGATTACCCTTTTCTCAAAATAAGTCATGATGCTCTATATCAATTTACTGGAGCATTTTTTATGGCACTTATTCCCGTTTTTAAACCTGGTACGCATACTGCGGTAGATGGTCGAAAAATCACTTTTACTTTAGAAAACTGTATTGATTTAGCTGAAAGCTATGATCCAACGCTATCTGAAGCACCTGCTGTAATCGGCCATCCCAAACTAACAGCTCCAGCTTACGCATGGGCAAAATCATTTGAAGTAAAAGATGGTTTGGTTTATGCAAAGTTAGATCAGATTAATCCAGAATTTGCTGAAGCCTATAATGCGGGCAGTTATAAAAAACGCTCACTTTCAATTTATTTACCGGATTCACCAGGCAATCCTAAACCGGGTCATTACTATGCGCGGCACATTGGTTTTTTAGGTGCAGCAGCGCCTGCTATTAAAGGTTTGCCTGATGTTAGTTTTGCCGAATCTGACGGCGAGCAAGGTGCTGTTGAATTCTCTATGGCTGATGAAGAATTTGATGAGAATTTGATTTCAATTTTAGCTAATTTGCGTGACCTGCTGATTGAAAAAGCCGGCATTGCCAGTGCTGACCTATTTTTACCGCAATGGCGCCTTGAATCATTGCGTGCAATATCCGACAGAAAACAAAAGGAGAAAGAAAAAATGCCACAACCTTTAGACGCTAGCTTTGCCGAACAACAAGCAACAATTGACGCTAAGAATGCTGAACTAGCCAAACGTGAACAAGCATTGCTAGAAAAAGAACAAACTAACAAGCGAGCGGAATTTGCTGCCTTTGTTGATGAACTAGTTAAAGATGGAAAATTATTACCTGCGCATAAAACTACAGTTGTTGAAGTATTTATGGCGTTGGGTAGTGAACCAATTTCATTTGCTGAAGGTGATGCAACTGTTAACAGTTCCCCAGTTGATTTAATCAAAAAAGTACTTTCAGAGCGTCCCGCTTTTATGAACTTTGCTGAAAAATCGGCTGCTAGTGATAGTGAAGATAACGTTGATAAACAAGATCCAAAAGTCATTGCTGATGCAGCCAAAGCCTATCAAAAAGAACAGGCAGACAAAGGCAATACAATTTCAATTAGCCAAGCCGTTACGCATGTAACCAAAGCTAAAAAGTAAGAGCATTAATTACAGGCTGATTATTAATGTCAGCATCATTTTAATTTTAACCAAAAGGTTTTTATATGAATATTCCAGGATTAACAGTAGCAAAAACCGCTGAAGGCGAAGTCAAACCACGCGTGATAGTCTGTCATGGTAGTGAAGATGGTTTAGCAAAACAAGCGATTGACGGTACCGTATTATTAATTGGTGTTTCAACGATTGTTGGTGGCGGTGATGGTGAAGTGTTTGATGTGATTCGTAGCGGTTTAGCGCCTGTTTTTTATAGCGAAGCAATTGCGATAGGTGATCCAATTACGGCAAATGCCGATGGTCGAGCGAAAAAAGCAAATAGTGGTGATTTTATTATTGGTTTTGCTGAAGAAAATGGTAATGAAGGTGAGTTAGGCTCAATTTGGATTGCACCAAGCAAACAAGCTTGACCTGTTATTTAACTAATAGTCTATGACCTTTAATAAACAAATTTTTAATTGAGGAGTTTTATATGCAACGCCCTTTCCCAGTTGAACCGCAGTTGACTGCAATTGCTATCGCTTACCGTAATAATAAGTTAATTGCCGATGAGGTTTTGCCTCGTGTGCCTGTTTCTAGCACATCATTTAAATGGCTTGAATTTGATTTTTCAGAACGATTTACTTTGCCTAATACCAAAGTTGGTCGGACGTCACAACCCAATCAAGTTGAGTTTGGTGCCAAAGAGCAAGAAAGTTCTGTGAATGATTATGGTCTTGATAGTCCTGTTCCTCAAGATGATATTGATACAGCCATTACAGGTTATAACCCACTTGGTCATGCCGTTGAAGCCACGACTGATTTAATTTTGTTAGATCGTGAAGTTCGAGCAGCAAATTTACTTTTTAATGGTGCAAATTACAGCAATAAACAAACATTAACTACTGCACAACAATGGAATAATCTTGATAGTGACCCAGTAGCATTAATAACGGATGCATTTGATTCAATGATTCAACGTCCTAATATCGGCACATTAGGACGTCGAGTTGCCACAATATTACGCCGTCATCCCAAAATTGTTGCCGCATACCACGGTAATGCGGGTGAAAACGGCCTTGTTCCGCTAGGGTTCTTAGCTGACTTATTAGAGTTAGAAGCCATTTATGTCGGTGATGCCTTTTTAAACAGTGCAAAACCCGGAAAATCACCCGCATTACTTCGTGCTTGGGGCAATAAAGCATCATTCACGGTACGTAATAAATTAGCGAATACTAAAGGTGGTGTGACGTTCGGTTATACAGCGCAGTTTAAAGATCGTGTTTCGGGCTCGATTGTTGATCCTGATATTGGTTTACGTGGCGGTCAACGTGTTCGTGTCGGTGAATCTGTCAAAGAACTCGTTGTAGCTAAAGATGCTGGCTATCTGTTTGAAAATGTTATTCCCGCAAACAGTTAATAATGTGAACAACAACCAACGGTAATTTATCGTTGGTTTGGGTAAAGATGATGAATATTCCATACATTACATTGCTAAATTTATCCGAACGTCCAGGACTCATTGAGCTATCTCAATTGGTTGCTCAAGATGGTGAAATACCCATAGATGCTAATTTATTGGAAGTCATTATTAATGGTGGTGATGTTTCAAGTTGGTTGTCTGATGATGTTATTAAGGCAAATCGAGCAATCTCACGCATTAATGAATCAATCGCTGATACTGAAGCTGAAATAAACGGTTTTTTACGGCAACGTGGACACAAACTGCCCTTAGTTAAAGTACCACGTCTGTTAACTGATTGGGCACGCATTATTGTTCGTTACAAATTGCATCGCAATCGTGTTTCTGATGAAAAAACGGATCCGATAGTTCGTGACTATAAACAAGTTCAGGGCTTTTTAAAAATGGTAGCTGAAGGGAAATATTCACTAGGCATTGATGATGCATTGCCTGTTGCAGGTGGTGTACCAAAACAGACTGGACCGGTAAGAGTATTTGATATGAACACATTACGGGATTTTGGACGATGAGTAGCGCACCATTTGATGTTTCAGTGATTGCTGAAAAGCTAAGAAGCCTATTAGCGGATAAAACCTTAGTTTTTGTTGGTACTAGTGCTGAATACAGTAAGTTAACCGATTTAACTTCAGTGCCGACACCAGCGGCTTACGTTTTGCTTGGTAAAGAAACACCCAACGATAAGCCCGCAGGTACACGGCAGTCAGTCAGTGTTAATTTTGGTGTTGTGGTTGTTGCTCGTGATATTTCTAGCCAAGCAACCAATATTCAAAATGTTAAACAGCTAGCTAACCCAGTGATTGGAGCTGTGCGCGATTTGTTGATTGGTAAAACAGTTCAGTTTATTGACGGCGTTCGCCCAGTTAGTTGGACTGGTGGGCAAACGTTAGGTTTTCAAAATGGCGTGCTGGTTTGGATTGATTCATTTCAAACCCAACACTTCATCGGTAGCCGATAAATAATTTTAGGAGAAAGATATGTCAGATTTATTAATGAGTTTACAAGGTACCATAAATCTTGCCACCCGTAATACCGCCAGTTCACCCGTTCGACCTAATGCCTTTCGGCATGTTGGTACCGCTGACTCTTGCGAGATGGAGTTAAGTGTTGAAACCGTGACACAAAATGAATCATACACAGGACAACGCTTACAAGTTGGTGAATTAACACTAGGTAAAAGTGGCACGTTAAACTTAACGTTAAAAGATTGGTCAATTGAAAACATTGCGTTGGCGCTTTATGGTGAAAAGATTACTGTTAATTCAGGTATAGCGACAGATGAAAAATTACCAGAGAACCTGATAATTGGTGATCGTATCAAGTTAACTCATCCATTTGTAGCTGATGTCGAGTTAAAAACACCAGATGGCTCTACATTAGTATTAGGCACGGATTATGAAATCGAATCAGCTCACGCTGGATTAATCAAATTATTAACTACAACAGCATTAACTGCAACGGTAGATTATTCCTATGCTAAAAAAGAGAGCTTGGGCATTTTTACCCGTCAACCACCAGAACGTTGGTTTATGTTCGATGGTATCAATACTGACCGTGAAAATGAACATGTAATTGTGGAGCTATTCCGCGTTAAATTCAATCCAATTTCTAACTTCTCGTTACTACACAATGAGGGATACGGTGAATTACCACTTACTGCCACGGTCTTGGCTGATATGAGTCAAAACAAGGATAGTTCGCTTGGTTATTTTGGCTCATACGTTCAAAAGGCGAAATAAATTTATTTTATTATGCGGTGATGTGTCACCGCTAATTATTCAACTCTCTAATTTTATTAGTAGGTAAATAACATGGCAGAAAAAGTGACAGCAACAAAAGAAGAATCAAATGATTTAGCAACATTAATGCCGAATCGTGAAATTACACTAGTTGGTGAAACAATTACAGTACGTGAATATTCATTTAAAGATGCACTAACTATTGGTAACGAAATTGACCAGTTTGTTGCATTAATTGTGAATGAAATGAACGGTACAAACAAAATCACTATTGAGCAAGCCGACACAATTATTATGGGTAATTTAGAATTGGTTTATTCATTAATCAGTACCTCTATTCAAAAACCGATTTCGTTTATTGAAACGTTGTCATATGAAGATGGTTTACAACTACTTGATTGGTGGTGGGTTGTTAATTCTCGTTTTTTTATGAACGCGGTAACCCGCAAAATCATTCGGCAAAACGCTGCAAAACAGGCAAATCAGTAAGCTGGAGTGAAGTTTTTACATTATTAATTAAAAATGGACATGATGCGCAGCAGTTACCGCATTACACGCAACGCCAATTACTGCTGTATTACGATGAATTAATTAAGTTACAAAACCGAGAACGAGCTAACCGAATTGAGGATGTTTGTGTTGGCTTTAATAGTGGTAAACAAGTTACAAAGTTTGTAAAACAGTTACGCGGAGAGCAATAATAATGGCTAATAACGATATGAATATTGCAATGAGGTTCACGGCTGACGTGAATCGTGCTAAAAAAAATATTCATGAAGTGGGTGATGAGTT
>NZ_JBIDFF010000005.1:91116-116113 GCF_046635645.1 Gilliamella sp. BG2 | reverse complement strand
GAACAATATGAACAACAATATTACCAAAACGAAAAAATGATAGAGGTGGGCACTGTCTAATATTTTGGCGAGGATCACCTGATAATCGAGCCATCTAGGAACACCCATTCAAAATCCGCTAGTTGTGATAAATGTTTGAAAATATCAACTAATATTCCTTTTTTAGACCACAAATTAAACTCACATCATGCCGTCTAAAAAATAATCACGAAAGATCAACACGCCCTAATACTTTATGATTAAAATACTCAACTGAAAACTTATAAGGCGTTAATTTTTTTATGTATATTCATTGCAACATTTTTTTAATTACTTTAAACAATGCGATTAATTCCTACAGCTTATTTATAAAGCTATCAAATGATTCAGATACTAAAACCAATTCTTTTTCATCCATCAGCCATATATATGTTTCTCCATAATTTTCATTTTTTAATGAAAGTAAAAAACAATTTCCACCCTCATCATAAGCAAAAGGAATCATATCTTTTAAATTAGAAAAGTCATCAATTAAATTAGTGTAAATATCTTCTATAGTTAAATCGCCATATTTTATTGGATTAAAGCCACCTAATAAAAAGAAATTATGTTCACCGTTTTCGGGAGGGTAACCACCATTAAATTTAATGTAAAAATCAATAAATGAAAGTGGAATTTCTTTATCAAAATAGTTGCTAAATTCTTCAATTTCTTCAAAAGATAATTGTTTTTCCGATTCTTCGATTATTAGTTGCATTTGTTATTATCCTTTTTAACTGGAAATATATACTTTTTGATTGTTTTTGTGGGTAAATATTTTACCTTCATTTCAAACTTAAAACACACCGATTTACAACATTGCATAATAGAAATTAGTTATCGCAATCAAAGTAATAATCTTATAATTTGTGTGAATTTTAGAGTAAAATACAATCAATAAATTATATTAATAATCATACTTTGTTTTAGTCATGAAAATAGAACCGTATTGATCATTAATCAAACAAAAATTATACCAGTTTTACATAAATTATTACCCGTTTCGATACAGAAGTTTCTATTGATTCTGCATTTGGAATTGTAGTTCAACATATTTTGTTTAGCTTGGAGAAAGGAAATGTATTTATTAGAAATGGCACCAAAATTTTTATTAGCTTTAATTATTTTACTTGTTTATGTGAAGTTATCGGGTAAAAGCCAAATAGCACCTATGTCACAGCTTGATCAGGTCGGTAGTATGGTTATTGGTGCGTTGGTTGGGGGGGCCTTACTTAGTCCGACAGTATCTTCTTGGGAATCGGCTGGATTAGTGGCTATTTGGGCTGGCTTACTTGTTTTAATTCGATTTATCAAATCTAAAAACTCACGTTTACGCGATGCTATAGATGGCGAACCAATCCAACTTGTTAAAAATGGGCATTTAATAACGGATAATTTTGTTAAAGCCAACTTACCAGTAAGGGATTTTGAAACCTTAGTCAATATACAAGGCATAGCTTCTTTTGATGAGTTAAAAGAGGTTTGGTATGAATTAAATGGTTCGTTAACTGTTATCAAAAAAGGTGATAAAGATATTGCCGTGCTAATCATCGAAAATGGCGGTATTAGCCATGACAATTTAGAACAACTTAAAAAAGATGAAAATTGGGTTAAACAAGAAATTGCAAAACAAGGTTATGAAAAATTAGAAGATATTTTTTGTGCTGAATGGTTTGATAATAAATTAATTGTTTATCCTTATGACGCTGTTCGTGAAGGTAAAAAATAACTATTGTTTGTATCTTAGGGTGGGTAATAATCCACCCATCTTTTAGCTCAATTGGTTAAAAATGTATCTTCAAATTAACGTAGTTGGCTATCTTTGCTGCCACGACGATTATATAGACTTGATGTTTTAGCTAATTGTTTATCGATTTCTTGTTGGCAAGACAAACAATATTGTACGCCAGGCAATGCTGACCTTCTGGCTTCTATAATAGGCTCTCCACATTCAATACAAAAATGAGCACTAATTGTACCGTGATTGAGTTGTCTTCTTGCGTTTTCGATGGCATCAGCAATAGTGCCTTCGATTTGTTGATTAACGGCATCGTCAGACGCCCATCCACTTGCCATAAATGAATCCTTCTATAACTGAAATCGTTGACCAATGATATGGTGTTTTTTTAAACATTTTCAAGTAGTATGCTAATTTAAAGCAGTGTATTTTAGTGTTAATAATTATGCTGAAGTTAAGCAATAAATAGAAGAATTGTTTAACATATTAAGTGGGAGGTTATTATGCAACAATATGAACAAGCAACATTTGCTGGTGGTTGTTTTTGGTGTATGGTTAAACCCTTTGATCAGTATGAAGGGGTTATTAGTATTGTAGCAGGATATACTGGGGGGAATGTTATCAATCCAGCCTATCAGCAAGTTTGCTCAGGCACAACAGGGCACACCGAAGCGGTACAAATTAAGTTTGATCCAAAAGTTATTAGTTATAAAAAATTGCTTGAAATTTTTTGGAAACAAATCGATCCAACTGATTCACAAGGGCAATTTGCTGATCGAGGTGATTCTTATCGTCCTGTTATTTTTTATCATAATGAATATCAACATAAACTAGCATTATCGTCTAAACAAGCGTTACAAGATAGTAAGAAGTTTAATAAGTCTATAGGTGTCGCTATCGAGCCTGCGGTTGCTTTTTACCTAGCTGAGGATTATCACCAAAATTATTATACAAAACAACCCCAGCATTATAATCAATATTATCAATTATCAGGGCGATCAAAGTTTTTAGTACAGCATTGGCAAAAATAAAGAGGCAATTGAATTATGCAAAACTATCCGCAATATAGTAGTAAACAAAAATGGAACCATTGGTTAACATTGATACTGATTGTATTAACGTTTTTATTAGTGTTATTTAAGGTGACGTTGTCACATTATTTGGGTGGTATGTTTACTATTTATTTATTGCATAAATCTTTTGGCGTGTTGATATTTGTAATAACCTTGTGGCGTTTTACAATTATTAAAGCTGAAGGTGTGCCTAATGTCTTGCCCAAAAATCAAAAACTACAACGTATTTTATCGAAGTCCATACAAGGGTTTATTTACATTTTTTTAATTATTGTGCCTCTGTCTGGGTACTTAATGAGTAGTCGGTCGCTGAATTTTTTTGGCATCATTTCTATTCCGGCTATTGATATGCCTAACATGTTTTATGATTTTTTTCATATTATGCATAAGTTCAGCTCATATTTATTAGCAATTTTACTTATTTTACATATAGCTGGCGCCTTATATCATTATTTTTGGATTAAAGATAAAGTATTGCAATCAATGTTAAATCGTAATTAATTCTATTATTTAAAATAAATAACATAAAGGTGACTTATGAATAAAACAATGAAGGAAAAAGCACTGTCCATATTAACACCTATGCAATATCACGTAACTCAAAAAAATGGGACTGAACCACCGTTCGAAAACGAATTTAACTCTAATCATGAGGAAGGGATATATGTTGATATTGTATCTGGCGAGCCGTTATTTACTTCGTTAGATAAATTCGATTCAGGATGTGGCTGGCCTAGTTTTGCTAAACCGATAGAAAAGGGCAATATTGTTGAAAAAAAGGATACCAGTTTTGGTATGCGACGTATTGAAGTGCGATCTGTGGAAGCTGATTCTCATCTTGGACATGTCTTTAATGATGGTCCAAAAGAGTTAGGAGGATTACGTTATTGTATTAACTCGGCTTCCTTACGATTTATACCTAAAGAGGAACTAGAAGATGCAGGTTATGGGCAATATTTAAACCTGTTTGATAAACAATCACAGACAGCATAATCGCACAAATATAAAAATCCTATCATCTAAATCAGATGATAGGATAAAATTTTAAAAGACCTAGTTTTTCCTTTTAAATAAAATATAACTAATCAATAAAAATACGAAACTGGTTATAAGCGAACCAATAACAGGGTAAATACCAATAACAATACTTACTTGGGCAAACAAATTATCGGCAATATAAAATAAGAAGCCAAAGCTGATGCCTATCACCACACGAATCCCCATTGATACGCTACGCAATGGACCAAAAATAAACGATAAAGCTAACAACATCATCACAGCAACTGAAATTGGTTTAATGATCTTTTTCCAAAACAGCAAATCATAATACTTAGTATCTTGCCCAGAGTTTTTTAGATATTGTGAATACTCATAAAGCCCTGAAGCCGACAACGAGTCAGGATCAAATGCGACAATATTTAATTTATCAGGAGTAATGCTTGTTTTCCAAGGCATGGATATCGTATTTACACCAACTACTTTATTGGGCACTGTTAGATCATTTTTTTCAACTTGCGATAATGTCCAAGTATCATTTTCATACACTCCATAAGCAGCATAGGTAATAGATTGAAGCTTATTTTGGTCAACTGAATAAATATAAACATTCGAAATCGAATTATCGTTATTTACATGGCCAATAAAAACATAATCATTACCATCTTTAGCCCAAAGACTGCCTTGTTCAGCCATTAACGAATTACCATAAAGCTTTTCAGAACGCATATTGCGTGCAGTTTGCTCGCTAACTGGAGCAACCCATTCACCAACCGCCATTGTAATTAGTACTAGTGGTAATGCTGTTTTCATCACCGCAAATGCAATTTTGAAACGACTAAAGCCAGATGTTTCCATTACAATTAATTCACTGCGGGATGCTAACAATCCTAAACCAATCAATGCACCCAATAACGCAGCCATCGGGAAGAATACTTCTAAATCTTTTGGAGCCATTAAAAGCGTATAAATACCGACAGAAAACGCATCATAATCAACTTTAATTTTTCGAAGCTGATCAATAAAACGGATGATACCCGACAAACTGATAAGTAAAAAAAGACTAACACCAATGGTGCTTAAAATAGTTTTACCGATATAACGATCTAAAATCGAAAACACGCTTTGCTCCTTAAGATGCAGAATATTTTAAGCGAAGTTTACGCATAAATAGGTTATCCCAACAATTCAATATTATCGCTAACACAAAATATCCTAAATTCAATATATAAAACCACAATTCCGGATCTAACCGACCTTTACCTGCATTAGCCTTAATTGAACTGGCTGATAAAAAGTAAACTAAATAGAGCAGTAAAGCAGGTAAAACTTGTGCAAGGCGTCCTTGTCGTGGGTTTGATACGCTCAGTGGAATAACTAAAAAGGCCATTAATGGTACTGAAATAATTAGCGTTATCCGCCAATAAAATTCCGCAACAGCTTTAGGTGTATTAGTGTTAATAAGCTCTAATATTCCCAATTGCTGAACATCGATTTTATCGTTATCCTCGTTAGTATTTAACTCTTTGGGTTTTATGATACCTAAATAATTATGAAAGTTTGAAATTCTAAAATCTTTTAATTGTGCTGTGCCTTCATAACGATTAGCATTTTCAAGTGTAATAATTTGGTTACCTTCGTTATCGTGTCCAGTCTTACCTTTATTAGCAATAATAATAGAAGGTCGTTGATTTGCTTTTGGATTGATTTGAGCAATAAAGACATTCTCTAAATTGTTATTATCCACATTACCAATGTAAATAACTGAATTACCATCTGGCGTTTGTTGGAATTGTCCTGCTAATAATCCAGCTAAACTAGGATTGATCTTAGCATTAGCAACCAATTGATCTTGCTTAACGTTAGACCAAGGACCAAACCAAAGTGAATTCATTACGGTTAATATACTAGTTAAAATGCATAGAAAAAATACTACTTGATAAGTTAAGTTTTTCTTAACACCACATGCATGCATTGCTACCATTTCACTATCAGAATAAAGTCGCCCGAAAGTAACAAGTACACCAAGAAAAAGGCTCAGCGGCAAAATAAGATCGGCCATATTTGATACGCCTAAAACTAGTAACGGCATAATTAATTCACGAGGGATTGAACCATCGATTGCGCTCGACAAAATTCTAATTAATTTTTGAGAAAAGAAAATCAGCAACAAAATAAATAAAATTGCCCCTTGGGTTTTCAATGTTTCTTTCACTAAATATCGACGAATTATCACATCTTACCTTTATCTGTTGGCACAAAACCAGACTATTATAATCTGATTTGTTTCGTTTTAGTTATCTTTTTGTTGCTATCCAACAATGAACCGATAGAATATAAATTATCTGCACTAATTCATAAACGAGAAGCACCATGGAATTTCAAATAAAAAACAGTACTATTATAACTAAACAAAAAACAGAGTGTTTAGTTGTTTCAATCGATTCAAGAAAAAACCAGTCTGATTTTGTCAAAGATATCGATAAATCAACCAATGGTTTAGTTAGTCAACTTATCAAATCAGGTGATATAAGTTACGAACTAGGTAAAACTACTTTGCTATATCCAAATAACAATTTAAAACAAAAACTTTTATTTGTTGGTTGTGGCAAAGCAAAAACATTTGACTCAGTTCAAGCTAAAACCGTTATTAAAGCGGTAATAAAAGAACTACTAGCCAAAAAAATTAAAAATATCGCATGGGATCTATTAGCGTTCAATGAAGTAAATAGCCTTGAAATAGCCAAACAATTGCCGCAAATTATTAGCGATATAACTTATCGTTTTGATGATTTTAAAACGACTAAAGATCCTGTACCAAGCTTAACTAAAGTGACATTATTAATTCATAATAAGAAAGCGTTATCAGCATTAACTGATAACTTGTTACAAGGGCAAATTATTGCTAATGCTATTACCGTAACAAAAACAATTGCCAATATGCCGTCAAATATTTGTAACGCAAAATACTTAGCCGAACAAGGTAAACAACTAGGCAAACAGCATTCATCATTAAAAGTAACCTGCCTTGGCGAAAGCGAATTGGCAAAATTAAACATGAACGCTTATTTAGCAGTAGGGCGGGGTTCGCAAAACGAATCAATCATGACTATTATTGAATACAAAGGTGCTAAAGATAAAAAAGCCCAGCCGTATGTTTTAGTCGGCAAGGGACTAACCTTTGATTCAGGAGGAATATCAATCAAACCATCTGCAGGCATGGACGAAATGAAATACGATATGTGCGGTGCGGCAACCGTTTATGGTGTTATGCAGGCTGTGGCAGAGTTAAAATTACCTATTAACGTTGTTGGAGTCATGGCGGGTTGTGAAAACATGCCTGACGGCAACAGCTACCGTCCTGGCGACATATTGACAACCATGTCAGGTACTACAGTTGAAGTGATTAACACTGATGCTGAAGGTCGCTTAGTCTTATGTGATGCTTTAACATATGTTGAACGTTACAATCCAAAAACTGTTATTGATATTGCCACTTTAACTGGCGCTTGTATCGTTGCACTAGGACATCACTATACTGGAGTAATGGGTAATAACGACAAATTAGTTGCACAATTGATCTTATCATCCAACAAAGCAGGCGACAAAGCATGGGCGCTACCGATTGATAGTGAATTCCAAGAACAAATCAAATCAACCTGTGCTGATATTGTTAATACTGGTGGTCGAGATGGCGGCACCATTACTGCGGCATGCTTCTTATCACGTTTTACCGAAAAATATCAATGGGCACATCTAGATATTGCTGGCACAGCGTGGAAATCTGGTGGGCAAAAAGGAGCAACGGGTCGTCCAGTTGCCATGTTGATTCAATATCTACTAGATCAATAAATCGAGCTAAGATTTTATGAAAAAAGTGATCTTCTATTTACTTGAAAACCAAACAGAAGCCGACGAGTATGGCGTGCTTTTTTACGAAAAACTAGCATGCAAAAAAATAGTTGAAGCATGGCACGCCAATCAGCGCGTGCAAGTTGCTTGTCAAGATCAGGGTCAAGCAGAACGAATAGACGAGTACCTATGGCAACTCGAAACCGACAATTTTGTTCCGCATAATTTGGCTGGTGAAGGCATGAAAGGGGGATCACCTGTTGAAATTAGCTGGCCACAAAAACGCAGCAGCGGCACACGTCAGCTACTTATTAATTTACAAGAACAATTTCCTGAATTTGCAGGTGTTTATCGTGATATTATCGATTTTGTGCCAGTGGATGAGCAGCTTAAGTCATTAGCAAGGAAACGGTACAAGTTGTATAAAGAGGCAGGATTTAATCTTAAAACGATTTCAATTAATTGCGAATAATATTAGGGAAGTTTTTTTATTTCTTCACTGATTATTTTTTCTAAAACTTAATGTGAAAATTAAATAAAATCAACAGCCTACCTGAATGTTTTTTAATGGCGAAATCTGTGCATTATCCAAAAACTCAAAATTCACGCCAACCCTTTTTTTATTTTTTATTGATGGGTAAAAATTAATGAAAAACAATAAATTAAAATCATCTTGTAGAAAAGGGTATTTTAAAGCAGAAAACCTGTTTTGCTTTTGCAAAACTATGTTTATAGTATATCTGTTTCTCTATTAACGCCATATAGGTGGTTTAGAAAAACGCTCTTTTTTCGTTGTGCTTTCTTATATATTCCATTTTATAATTTGTTAGGTATGTTTAGGATAGCACTATTACACTTTTATTTTTTAATAGCAAATTTAGGTTTTCTCAAGCTAAATTTTGTTGATTAATATTGCTTCGATTATTGACTGTATCAAGACTATTTTGCCAGTTTATGATATGATTAGTGCCAAATTCAATGGCAATGAGTTATGGTGATTATGAGTTATCAAGTTCTGGCACGCAAATGGCGACCAAAATCATTTTCTGAGGTTGTGGGGCAGCAACATGTCCTTAAAATTTTGTCTAATGCACTTTCGCTAGGGCGAGTTCATCATGCTTATTTGTTTTCAGGCACTCGAGGAGTAGGTAAAACGTCAATTGCGCGTTTGTTAGCAAAAGGGCTGAATTGCGAAACAGGCATTACTGCTACACCATGTGGAGTTTGTGATAATTGTCGTGATATTGAACAAGGTCGTTTTGTTGATTTACTTGAAATTGATGCCGCATCTCGTACCAAGGTCGAAGACACTCGTGAAATACTTGATAACATCCAATATTTACCAACTAAAGGGCGCTTTAAGGTTTATTTGATTGATGAAGTGCATATGTTATCGCGCAGTAGCTTTAATGCACTTCTTAAAACCCTAGAGGAGCCACCTGAGCATGTTAAGTTTTTATTGGCAACTACAGATCCGCAAAAATTACCTATAACTATTTTATCACGTTGTTTGCATTTACATTTAAATGTATTAGATACAACATTAATTGGCCAGCAACTTGAACATATTTTAAAATTAGAGCAAATCAGCAGCGATCCGAAAGCGATTGGGTTATTAGCTAAAGCAGCTAATGGCAGTATGCGTGATGCGCTGAGTTTAACCGATCAAGCGATTGCTCTTGGTAACGGTAAGGTCGATGCAGAATCAGTGTCGGTAATGCTTGGTACACTTGATAAGTCGGTTCCTTTTGCAATTGTTGAAGCATTACATAATAGTGATGGTAATGCCTTAATGCAACAAATTGAAGCAGCTGCTATACAGGGCGCTGATTGGGATAATCTGTTAGCCGAAACCATTACTTTATTGCATCAAATTGCGTTATTACAAGTAGTGCCAACTGCTTTGGGTGATTATATTGATAATGAAGAGCGCATACGTTTTTTAGCACAATATATGGCACCTAACGATGTGCAGTTGTTTTATCAAATTTTGCTAATGGGTCGTAAAGAGCTTTCTTTTTCGCCTGATAAAAAAATTGGTGTCGAGATGAGTTTTTTACGCGCTTTAGCCTTTATGCCAAAGGTGGTTGATGCTGTTACACCACCAGTTATGGCTAGTTCGGCATCTGTTCAAGGCAATAAGCAGACTCAAACTCAAAAGCAAACTAAAGAACCGCCTAATACCCAATCGCAATCACAAGCAGTAATGCATGCGAATGTATCAAGGCAAGCAGAAGCTAATAATCAGACTGTAAATCAAACTAAAAAACAATCTCGAATTCAGCAATCTGATCCTATACTTGCAACAGTGAACCAGCCAGTTAATCATACCGAACAGAATACACCACAATCAGTGATAAGTTCGTCATTAACAAATGAGCAAAGTCAGCACAACGACTTAAACGATTTAACCGTTTTGTCTTCAAAAACAGCGTCAACATCTAAAGCCAAACCAGCAACGGCGGATCTAACGATTCCTGATGATGTGTCGTCGGTGACTAAAAGCATTTTAGAAATGCGTATGCAGTTGTTAAAAGAGGAACAATATCCAAAAAAGTCTGAATCGGTTGATGTAATTCAACCAAAAAATTTAGTAATAAATAAATCACTAACACGAATTAAACAGAGCGTTGTGCCAGTAAACGATATCGATAACAACGATAACGGCAATAGTAAAGAAGATATTACCGCTGAAAATTATCAATGGCAAGCCAGTGGTCTAACTGCAATGAAGGAAGAGTTGGTGGTCGATACTAAGGCTTTTCGTGAGTCACTAAATGGTGATAAAACTCCTGAAATGATTAAGAAATTAATTACCGAAATGGCGCAAAAAGATGCCTGGTGTGCCGAGATCGAGCAATTAGATTTACCGCCGTTAATTAAGCAAATCGTAGCTAATTCAGCTTTTGAACAAGTAGATAGTGGAACGATTGTGTTGCATTTGCGTTCAACCGTTAAGCATTTGATTAATTCGATATCGAATGTGATAAAGATAAAAAAAGCGCTATGCAAACATCGTAACCAAGAGCTTGATGTAGATATTATTATTGATGATGTAAATTATAAAACACCAGTTGAAATGCGCGAAGAGTTATACCAAGAAAAACTTGCGCAGGCGAAGATAGCCATTGCCGAAGATTCAAAAGTGGCTACAATTTGTCGATATTTTGATGCTAAGATTGATGAATCCAGTATTCGTCCTGTATAATGCAGACTATATTTTTTAATGAGGAATTATTATGTTTTCAGGTGGAAAAGGTGGTTTGGGCAATTTAATGAAACAAGCCCAACAAATGCAAGCTAAAATGCAACAAGCACAAGAGGAGATCGCTAAATTAGAAGTTACTGGCGAATCAGGTGCTGGTTTAGTTAAAGTCACCATTAATGGTACTCATAGCTGTAAGCGCGTTGAAATTGATCCATCACTTATGGCTGATGATGATAAAGAGATGTTAGAAGATCTTATTGCTGCGGCTTATAATGATGCGGCTCGCCGTTTAGATGAAGCACAAAAAGAAAGAATGGCTCAGGTTACTGGTGGCATGCAATTACCACCAGGTTTTAAAATGCCGTTTTAAGTTAATGCATTAATTCAGTTAGTTAAACTTTTTGCATTGCCGACTTTGAGTACCAAGTCGGCGATATTTTTTTGTTATTGCCTGTCTATTTATACAGTTTTTCTTTATTATTTTTTTGCTATCGGGTAAACTACACCTTATTATTTGTTATGCTTTATTATTAAGGATATATTGTGATTGGTCGTTTACGTGGTACCATTATTGAAAAGCAACCTCCTAAAGTCTTGATAGAAGTCGGTGGCATCGGTTACGATGTGTTTATGCCGATGACCTGTTTTTATGAATTACCCGAAAATGGACGAGAGGTCATTGTGTTAACACATTTTTCCGTGCGTGAAGATGCCCAAATCCTATATGGTTTTAATCAAGAACAAGAGCGTGAATTGTTTCGTGAACTTATTAAAGTTAATGGAGTTGGTCCTAAGTTGGCGTTAGCCATTTTATCGGGCATGTCAGCAGCACAATTTATTAGTGCTGTTGAACAAGGTGAAATTAAAACACTAGTTAAATTGCCAGGCGTAGGTAATAAAACTGCACAACGATTAATTGTTGAGATGAAAGATCGCCTCAAACATTTTGGTGAGCAATCATCAAATGTTAGCTTGGTTTCTGATGTAGATAGTGTTCAAAAGTCAGCTAAACAAATTGAAAGCGAGGCTGTTTCAGCTTTAATTGCATTAGGTTATAAACCACAAGAAGCTAGCCGTATTATTAATAAAGTAATTAATCCTGATATGGATTGCGAAACGCTGATTCGTGAAGCCTTAAAATCAGCATTGTAAATAGAGATTTATTATGATTGAAGCGGATCGTTTGATTGCACCACAAGCGCAAAAGGAAGAAGAGTCATTAGATCGTGCAATTCGTCCAAAATATTTAGACGAATACATTGGTCAACCGCAAGTTCGTGAGCAAATGAAGATATTTATTCAAGCCGCTAAACAACGCAGTGATGCACTTGATCATGTGCTTATTTTTGGTCCCCCTGGGCTTGGAAAAACTACATTGGCTAATATTGTCGCAAACGAAATGAATGTAAATTTACGCACTACATCAGGCCCTGTTTTAGAAAAAGCCGGCGATTTAGCCGCTATGCTAACTAATCTAGAGCCAAACGATGTGCTGTTTATTGATGAGATTCATCGGCTTTCGCCTGTAGTTGAAGAAATTTTATATCCAGCTATGGAAGATTATCAATTAGATATTATGATTGGTGAAGGACCTGCTGCACGTTCAATCAAAATCGATCTTCCCCCCTTTACATTAGTAGGTGCAACAACTCGTGCAGGGTCGTTAACTTCGCCATTGCGGGATCGTTTTGGTATTGTACAAAGACTTGAGTTTTATCGGGTTGAGGATTTGGAATATATTGTTAGCCGTAGCGCTAAATTTTTGGGCATGGATCTGTCAGACGAAGGTGCGCATTTAATTGCACAACGTTCACGCGGTACCCCCCGAATTGCAAATCGACTTTTGCGCCGAGTGCGCGATTATGCCGATGTAAAATCAAAAGGTGTTATCGACAAAAAAATTGCTATTCAAGCGCTAGATATGCTTGATGTTGATAATGAAGGTTTTGATTATATGGATCGCAAATTATTACTGGCCATTATAGAAAAATTTATGGGTGGCCCTGTTGGTTTAGATAACATTGCCGCGGCAATTGGTGAAGAGCGTGAAACGATCGAAGATGTACTTGAACCTTTTTTAATTCAGCAAGGTTATATTCAAAGAACGCCACGTGGTAGAATTGCAACACCACATGCTTATCGTCATTTTGGGATAATTCAGGATAATTGAACAGTTAAAATTATACTAGTTTATGTCAACAAAAAGCGTGGCTATTTGATCAGCCACGCTTTTTTATTAATCAAGTTTAATTCTATTTGGAATTTAACCGAGCTCTTTTTCAGTAAACATGCCACTAAATAAGTCAGTACTTAAGTAGCGTTCACCAGAAGAAGGTAAAATGACTACAATAGTTTTATTAGCATTTTCTGGTAATTTTGCTAATCGATCGGCAGCATAAACGGCGGCACCAGATGAAATTCCTGCTAAAATACCTTCTTTTTCCATCAAATTACGGGCTGTTTTGATCGCTTCTTCATTTGATACTTTTTCCACCACATCAATTAAACTTAAATCAAGATTTGCAGGAATAAAACCAGCTCCAATACCTTGAATTTTGTGAGGTCCCGGCTTAATTGGTTCACCTGCTAGTGTTTGACTGATTACTGGTGAGTTGGTTGGCTCAATGGCAACAGCAGTTATATTTTTACCCTGCGTTTTTTTGATATAACGTGTTACACCTGTAAATGTACCGCCCGTTCCTACTCCAGCAATAAAAATATCGACTTTACCATCGGTATCTTGCCAAATTTCAGGACCCGTTGTTTTTTCGTGAATTTCTGGATTAGCAGGATTACTAAATTGTTGTAGCATCAGGTTCTTTTTAGGATCCCTTGCCATCATTTCCTCTGCTTTTTCGATTGCACCTTTCATACCTTTAGCAGCTTCAGTTAATACTAAGTTAGCTCCTAAGGCTTTTAGTAGCTTTCTGCGTTCAATACTCATGCTTTCAGGCATGGTTAAAGTTAGTTTATAGCCTCGAGCAGCGGCTACAGCTGCAAGTGCAATTCCAGTATTACCACTTGTTGGTTCAATTAATTCAACATCAGTAGTTAATAAACCACGCTTTTCAGCATCCCAAATCATGTTTGAGGCAATGCGGCATTTGACGCTAAAACTTGGATTGCGAGACTCAACTTTGGCTAAAATATTACCGTTACCAAAATGCTTTAATCTCACTAATGGTGTATACCCAATAGTTTGTGAATTATCATCAAAAATCTTACTCATAATAAAGTCCTTCTTTAGTTTCAATTAGCTCAAGAGAAACTCTCTCTAATTACTTAATCATATTTATCATTATAAATACTACCTAAAAAGATGGTACTAATTAATTATTATAATGATATTCATTTGAGCTATAAGGTGATCTTTGTTTGTAGGAGTTTTTTATAAATGTTAGTAATCGCCAAGATTCTAAAATTGAATTTTTGTTAAAAAATATGTTATTACAAAATATATGACTTTAAATCAACAAATTCTGGATCGGCTACACTAATTAGTACCAGTTTTATAAGGTCATTGTTATGATAAACTAAAAATAAATTAATGAAGCAAATATAAATTAGTACAGGTTAGGTAATTTTTTACGATGTTTATTTTGACTATTTTTCTCATATCAGTAATAGGGGGTATGGCTAGGGCTTAATACAGCTGAATTTTAATTGAATAGATGATAATCTGGTTTATTTGGATAATTGTAAATAGACCATAATATGGTACGCCCGGGTGGACTCGAACCACTGACCCCCACCATGTCAAGGTGATGCTCTAACCAACTGAGCTACGGGCGTATATTTGAAACACGTAAATATTAACTGTCAAATCGGTTTGTATCAAGTAAAAAAATAAAAAAACAGCTTTTTTTTTAGTCTGTTGAACTAAATTTATTATAGAATTAACATTATATGTAATAAATCCTAAAAATTACAATAGATATTGTTTAATGCAGCTGTTTAAAAAACATTTTATTTTCGGATTGAATTACCAGTTTTCGAAAATTGATGGTGGTTTGTTTACTTTAATTTAGCTATACTCGCTAGCCCAAGTCGGATTTTATATGTTTAGGTTAGTATGTCAATAAAAGATCATATTGAAGATGTTTTACAAAATGTTTTTGGTTACAAGTCATTTCGAAATCAACAAAGAGAAATTATTGAATCTATTATTGATGGTCGTGATACTTTAACAATTATTCCAACTGGGGGCGGAAAATCTTTATGTTATCAAATTCCCGCAGTTTTATTACCGGGAACAGCAATAGTTGTTTCACCCTTAATTTCTTTGATGAAAGATCAGGTTGATCAATTATTAGCTAATGGTATTGCTGCTGCCTATCTTAATGCCTCACAATCATCTACAGAACAACAAAAAGTTATCAAGCAATATTTGGAACATTCAATAAAACTATTATACGTTTCTCCTGAAAGATTGGGTGTTTACTCTTTTTCTTCATTAATTGATGAGTATCCTCCTTCATTAATAGCTATTGATGAGGCGCATTGCATTTCTCAATGGGGGCATGATTTTAGGCCTGATTATAGGCAATTAGGACAACTTTCTATTCGTTTCCCTAAAGTCCCTATTGTTGCATTGACTGCAACAGCAGACACAATGACACAAAAGGATATTATTCATCAACTTAATTTGGTTAATCCATTGGTTGTAGTAAGAAGCTTTGATCGGTCTAATATTCGTTATACAGTTGTTGAAAAATTTAATCAATTTGAACAAGTTGTTTCTTTTATTGAGACGCAAAAAGGTAATAGTGGAATTATTTATTGTTCAAGCCGTTCTAGAGTTGAAGATATGACAACTAGGCTTGCTTCCCGTGGGTTTTCTGTTAAGGCTTATCATGCTGGGTTGACTAATAATGAACGTCAACAGGCCCAAGAAGATTTTATAAAAGATAATGTGCAAATTATTGTAGCTACCGTTGCATTTGGTATGGGAATTAACAAACCTAATGTGCGTTTTGTTGTTCATGCTGATAGCCCAAGAACGATTGAATCTTATTATCAAGAAACAGGCCGTGCAGGTCGTGATGGTGTACCAGCTGAAGCTATACTATTATTTAATAGTAAAGATCTTAATTGGTATCAGCAACAAGTTATTAAAAAAGGGAATGGTCAACATCAAGATATAGAATTACAAAAGATCAATGCAATGGAGGCTTTTGCACAAAGTTTGACTTGTCGGCGCATTGTGTTGCTTAATTATTTTGGTGAAGAGAGGACCGAACCATGTAATAACTGCGATGTTTGTTTATATCCTCCAGAGCTTTATAACGGTTTAATTGATGCACAAAAAGTTTTATCTTGTGTTTATCGTGTAGAACAGCATTATGGTGCTCAATATATTATTGACGTGTTACGTGGTTCTGGGCGATCTCAAATTAAAGAAAATGGTCATGATAAGTTATCGGTTTATGGTATCGGCAAGCAGTATTCATCAGATTATTGGCTTAGTGTTATTAGACAACTAGTTTATTTGGGGTATTTAAGTCAAAATATATCTGCATTTACTACGCTTCAGTTAACACAAAAAGCGCGTCTAATACTTAGAGGTGAAATATCATTATCATTAGCTAAACCACGTTTAGAAATTGTTAAGAAAAGCAGAATTAATCGCTATGCAAGAGCGATTAATTTAACAACAATTCTATCTTACGAAGAGCGTGTTTTATTTAATAATCTCAAAAGATTACGCAAAAGTATTGCCGATGTTGAAGATATTCCTCCCTATATTGTTTTTAGTGATGCAACATTGCTTGAGATGGTTCAGACTAAACCTGAAAGTAAAAAACAGCTAATTAACATTACTGGTGTGGGTAAAATTAAGTTACAAAAATATGGTAATTTGTTTTTAGATGAAATAAATGAATTTATGATAAAAAATATGTAACAATTTTATACTGAAAAATATTTCTTGAGCTTTTACATCGTTTGGTTCTGGTAATCTTCAAAAGATACCAAATGGTTACATTTCATGTGTTGTTTCCTTCTTTCTGTATCTAATTAATAAAATAATCTACTGTTTTTTCTTTTAATTTTATAATTATTAAAATTATATCTTACTAATTTATTTTAAATGTTATTGATATCTAATTTGATTGAATATCAAGCTGATTAAGCTATAATGCAACGACTTCAAATAATTTACAGTTGTAATGATTATTGGTTTTATCGGTGCAGGTAAAGTAGGTTGCACTTTAGCTAAGTATTTTTCTATATGTGGAATGCAGATTTCTGGATTTTATAGCCAAACCTATGAACATGCAAAAGAGGCAAGTGATTTTACTCAAAGCCAACATTATACTTCTTTACCTGAATTAGTTAATGATAGTGATTGCATATTAGTCACAGTACCTGATGGTCAAATAGTCACAGTTTGGCAAGAACTTTGTCAATTATCTATTGCTAACAAATGGATTGGTCATTGTAGTGGTCTGTTAACATCGCATATTTTTAGTCAACATAAGGTTGTTCACCCATTTGCGTTTTCTTTGCATCCTTTATATGCTATTTATGATAGATTTAGTTGCTATATGGCAATGTCAGGTATCTCTTTTACTCTTGAAGCAAATGAAAATATTATCCCTCAATTACGAGCCACATTAGCTCCACTAAATAATCCTTTAGCAATTTTACCTGCAAGTAAAAAACCGTTGTATCATGCTGCTTGTGTTATGTTAAGTAATCAAGTTATTGCTTTGGTTCAAATCGGTGTTGATTTGTTTAAACAATGTACACTAGATGCTGAATTTAGTGAACAGGCTTGGCATCCATTATTTCTAGGAAATGCAAATAATATTGGTAAAGTAGGAGTGATCAATGCTTTGACTGGACCTGTCGAACGTGGTGATATTGAAACTATCAAACAACATATTATGGCAATGCCTGATGAACTCAAGCCTATTTATCTACAATTATCAACTATTTTACTTAATATTAGTCGGACAAAACATCCAAATAAGGATTATCGACAATTAGAGCTGGAGCTGTTACCTTGAAAAATACAATTCTTACACTACAAAAACGCAAGCAAAATCAACAAAAAATTACCATGTTAACTGCATACGATTATACTACAGCCAAATTAATGGACGAAAGTGGTATAGATTGTCTGTTAGTCGGTGATTCTTTAGGAATGGTGATGTTAGGTTACGATAGTACTGTATCGGTTACTATGGAGGATATGATTCACCATTCCAAAGCAGTAGCAAGAGCCGCTAAGTCAGCTTTTGTGGTGACAGATTTACCTTTTATGTCTTATCACACGTCTGTATATGATGCGGTTTTAAATGCAGGTCGTTTAATCAAAGAAGGGCAAGCTCAAGCAGTGAAACTTGAAGGTGGGCAAGCATTTTATGAACATATCAAAATGATTACACAAGCATCTATTCCTGTTGTAGCGCATATTGGGTTAATGCCACAATCTGTACTTGCTTTAGGTGGGTATAAAGTTCAAGGTAAGGATTATGAACATGCTAAAAATATTGTTCTTGATGCATTAGCGGTTGAAAAAGCTGGTGCTGCAGCTATTTTGCTTGAGTGTGTTCCGGCAGGTTTAGCGAAATTTATCACACAATTAGTTAATATTCCGACGATTGGCATTGGAGCGGGGGGGGATTGTGATGGGCAAGTGCTAGTTTATCAAGATATGTTATCAATGTATGATGGTATTTCGTCAAAATTTGTGAAATCTTTTGCATCGATTGGTGAACAAATGAAACAAGCTTTTAAATTGTATTGCCAAGAAGTTAATAATCGACAGTTCCCAGCTACAAATCATGAGTTTTCTATTGAAGATAATGTTATAGAGAAACTCAAGCTTGAATTTACTATTAACCATAAGGGCTAATACAAATGAATATTGTAAGTACAATTAAAGAAGTCCAAGCTCAAGTAAAAGCTTGGCGTCAAGCTGGGTATAGTATAGGACTTGTTCCAACAATGGGATATTTGCATGAGGGTCACCAAAGTCTAATGGCTGCGGCTAAAAAGGAAAACCAAAAAGTAATTGTGAGTATTTTTGTTAATCCTATCCAGTTTGGTCCTTCTGAGGATTTAGCCAGCTATCCTCGTGATTTAAATAGAGATAAAATTGTTTGTGAGCAGATGGGGGTAGATTTGATTTTTTGCCCAACTGTTAATGAAATGTATGTTCCTAATTTTAGTAGCTATGTTGATGTTAATGGTTTAACCAACGCATTATGTGGACAAAAGCGTCCGGGGCATTTTAAAGGTGTTTGCACTGTTGTCACAAAATTATTCAATATTACGCAACCTGATCGTGCTTATTTTGGTCAGAAAGATGCACAGCAGCTAGCTGTAATTAAACGTATGGTAAATGATCTGAATTT
This sequence comes from Gilliamella sp. BG2, assembly GCF_046635645.1. Lineage (NCBI taxonomy): Bacteria > Pseudomonadati > Pseudomonadota > Gammaproteobacteria > Orbales > Orbaceae > Gilliamella > Gilliamella sp. BG2. The sequence goes on along the minus strand of NZ_JBIDFF010000005.1, from coordinate 96,865 downwards.
TAATATTGAGATTGTTGGTTGTCCGATTGTGCGTGAAGCTGATGGGCTAGCTAAAAGCTCGCGTAATAGTTATTTGTCCGAAAACGAACGATCCGCATCTGTTTGCCTTTATCAAGCTATAGAAAGTGCCAAAGCAATGATAAAGCAGGGGGAAAAGTCAGTAACTGTTATTACAAAAGTTATGCATGAGCTTATAAACAATCAACCCTTAGCTAAAATTGATTATATTGAATTTGTTGATCTAACATCTTTACAATCGGTTGATATGCTTGAGCAAGATAGTTTATGTGCATTAGCCGTTTATATTGGTAAAACACGGTTAATTGATAATTTTATATATCAACATCTCTAGTTATAACAATATTTTGGTGATAGATATATAAAACCGCTTGATATAAAGCGGTTTTTTTGTCATTTGTCGTGTAATAAAAATTTTTTAAGAAGATTAAATCAACGAGTTTATTATTCTGCCAATTTATTGTTTAGCTATTTTACTGTAGAATGGTCAAAATTTTATGCCTTAAATCAGGATTTATGCATTAATTATGAAAAATACGACTTATAATCCACAAGAAATTGAACAACCTATCTACAAACATTGGGAAGAAAGTGGGTATTTCAAACCCAATGGCGATAAGTCCCAACCAAGTTACTGTATTGCTATCCCACCACCAAATGTAACTGGGAGTTTACATATGGGGCATGCATTTCAACAAACTATTATGGATGCCTTAATTCGTTATCATCGTATGCAAGGCAATAATACTTTGTGGCAATCAGGAACCGATCATGCAGGTATAGCAACGCAAATGGTTGTAGAGCGGAAAATTGCTGCAGAAGAAAAAAAAACTCGTCATGATTATGGTCGTGATGTATTTATCGAAAAAATCTGGCAATGGAAAGCTGAGTCAGGTGGCAGCATTACAAAGCAAATGCGCCGTTTAGGGGATTCAGTTGATTGGGAGCGTGAGCGTTTTACAATGGACCAAGGCTTATCCAATGCCGTTAAGGAAGTTTTTGTTAGATTATATCAAGAAGATCTGATTTATCGCGGCAAACGTTTAGTTAATTGGGATCCAAAACTGCGTACAGCTATTTCTGATCTTGAAGTCGAAAATCGTGAAGTAAAAGGTTCAATGTGGCACTTACGTTATCCTCTTGCTGATGGTATGAAAACATCAGAAGGGAAAGATTATTTAGTTGTCGCCACAACTCGTCCTGAAACACTATTCGGTGACACAGGTGTTGCTGTTAACCCTGAAGATCCACGCTATAAAGATCTGATTGGTAAATTTGTAGTATTACCGTTCGTAAATCGTCGCATTCCTATTATTGGTGATGAACATGCCGATATGACTAAAGGTACTGGTTGTGTAAAAATCACACCTGCTCATGACTTTAATGACTACGAAGTTGGGCGTCGTCATCAGTTACCAATGATAAATATCCTAACTTTTGATGGTGATATTCGTACACAAGCTGAAGTATTTGATACTAATGGGGAACCTAGCACGTTATATTCAACTGATATACCATTAGAATTTCAGAATTTAGAGCGTTTTGCTGCCCGTAAAACTGTTCTTGCACAATGTGAAAAACTAGGTATTTTGGAAAAAATAGAACCTCATGATTTAACCATTCCTTATGGTGATCGTGGCGGTGTTGTTATTGAACCTATGTTGACGGACCAATGGTATGTGCGAGCCAAAGTGCTTGCAAAACCAGCCATTGATGCCGTCAAAAATGGTGATATTCAGTTCGTACCAAAACAATACGAAAACATGTATTTTTCTTGGATGAATGATATTCAAGATTGGTGTATTTCCCGTCAATTATGGTGGGGACACCGTATTCCAGCTTGGTATGATAAACAAGGTAATGTATATGTGGGGCGTGATGAAGCTGAAGTACGACGTGAAAATAATTTGCCAAATGATATTGAGTTAGAGCAAGATGAAGATGTGCTTGATACTTGGTTCTCGTCAGCGCTTTGGACATTTTCAACGTTAGGTTGGCCAGAAAATACTGACGACTTAACCACGTTCCATCCAACGAATGTGCTAGTGACCGGTTTTGATATTATATTCTTCTGGGTAGCTAGAATGATCATGATGACCATGCATTTTATAAAAGATGAACATGGAAAACCGCAAGTCCCATTTAAAACGGTGTATGTCACAGGTCTAATTCGTGATGAAGAAGGACAAAAAATGTCAAAATCTAAAGGAAACGTTATCGATCCTTTAGATATGATTGATGGTATTTCATTAGCTGATTTGTTAAAAAAACGAACAGGCAATATGATGCAACCACAACTTGCTGAGAAAATTGCTAAGCGAACAGAAAAGCAATTTCCAAATGGCATTGAAGCGCATGGTACTGATGCGCTACGATTTACACTCGCAGCACTAGCATCAACAGGGCGTGATATTAATTGGGATTTAAAACGTTTAGAAGGTTATCGTAATTTCTGTAATAAACTATGGAATGCAAGCCGTTATGTGTTAATGAATACTGAGCAGCATGATTGTGGTTTTAAAGGAGGAGATTTAGATTATTCGCTAGCTGATAAATGGATTTTGGCTGAATTTAATCAAACAGTTAAAACTTATCGTGAGGCATTTGATACTTATCGTTTTGATTTGGCTGCTAATATTTTATATGAGTTCACTTGGAACCAGTTCTGTGATTGGTATTTAGAACTAACGAAATCCATTTTAGCTAATGGCGAAGCATCGCAGCAACGTGCTGCCCGTCATACGTTAGTGACTGTATTAGAAGCTCTATTACGTCTGGCTCATCCAATTATTCCATTTATAACGGAAGAAATTTGGCAAAATGTAAAACTACTAATGGGTATTAAAGCTGATACCATTATGTTACAACCAATGCCTATTTTTGATAACCAGTCTTCAAATGATGAGGCAGTTGCAGATATTAATTGGATAAAAGATGCGGTAATTGCTGTACGTAATATTCGTGCAGAAATGAACATTGCACCAAGTAAGCCTCTGCAGTTATTAATTCGTAAAGCGTCACCAACAGTGCATCGAATTACTAGTAATAATATTAGTTTTATTGAATCATTAGCAAGATTATCTGAAATAGTCTTATTAGATGAAAATGAAACTGGACCTTTATCAGTAACTAAATTAGTTGACGGTGCAGAATTATTAATACCTATGGCAGGATTAATTAATAAAGAAAATGAACTTGCTCGTTTAGAAAAAGAAATTGCACGCATTGAAGGTGAAATTATGCGGATTGCAAACAAGTTATCTAACGCAAGCTTTGTTGATAAAGCACCTGCGGCAGTGGTCACTAAAGAGAAAGAAAAACAACAAGGTTATATTAATGATAAAGCCAAACTGCAAGAACAGTATTTGTTGATAAAAAATCTTTAATATTAATAATAAAAAGCCTCTCAAATGAGAGGCTTTTATACTTATTAAATCAAAATTTGTACCCAACTCCAATCATAGCAACCCAAGGATCAAGCTTATAATTGGCTGTTACTTTTGTATTGCCTAAATGTGTAGTTGCTTTCGTTTCAATATCAATATAACGTATTTGAGCATTAACGAGCCAATTTTCATTGAAAGTATAATCAGCACCAACCTGTGCTGCCCAGCCCCAGGAACTATCAAGATCTAAACCATGGAACCCAGCCTTTTTAGCTTCACCATTGAGTTTTTCATCAAAAAAGATGGTGTAGTTTATGCCCATTCCAAGATAAGGTTGAAACTCATATTGCGAATCAAGCGGATACCAAACAGCACTTAATGTTGGCGGTAGGTGTTTAATTTTTCCTAAATGAGCACCAGAAAGGCCTGTTGAATTACCACCACCTAACTTAAGCTGATGGCTAAAAGGCGTTGCAGCTAGCAATTCGACACCAATATTATCAGTAACCATATATTGAAAGTTTAATCCAAGTTGGGTATCGTTATCTGCCTTTGCTTTTAGATCGCTTTTTACTCCACCTACTTTAACATGATCACTTTTATCTTGAGGATGAACATAAACCGGTCCTCCACGAATTATAATTTCATTTGCTGTATGAGCATAAGCCAAAGAGCTTACTAATCCCATTGAGATAAGCATTGTAATTATTGTAATTGATGATACTTTCATTTTTGCCTCCAAAGTTAAATTGCGAATTAATGTAAATTATGACAACAAGTTTTAGTTAGATAAATAATATTGATTTTATAACTAATTTTATTTTACAATATTATAATACTGAATTTGATATTTCTGAGATTTATATCAAAATTCCTGACAAATAAAATTAAATTGATAACTTGCATTATTAATATAATTTATATAAAATAAACGGAAATGTTTAAGTGGGTTGTTAGCTCAGTCGGTAGAGCAGTTGACTCTTAATCAATTGGTCGCGGGTTCGATCCCCTCACAACCCACCATTCTTCTTATTTAAACTCTTATCTAATTCCAAAAAATATTATAAGATAAATAGCTAAGCTAAAAGTTATTTGCATCAAGTTGCACTGAATTGTGTATATGTTTTGTATACAAACTTTCTTGACTAAGTTGGCTAGTAATAAACTGTAGGAAAACGCCGAGTTGTTTACACTTCATGGTTAAAATAATCCTTTAAAAACTCATAAGGCGTTTTCCCTGAAATCGCTTTATGTGGTTTAACGGTATTATAAAAATTAATAAAGCGTTTTAGTTTTTGTTTTCTATCTATTGAATCGCTAAATATATGCTGATTATGCCACATTGCAATTCAAAGTTCGTATCACTCTTTCGGCTTTCCCATTCGTTTGTGGGCAGGCGGGTTTGGTGAATTTTTGATTAATACGGTGGTTGTTACACGTTTTAACAAATAAGTGTTCGCTGGTGCCTTGATATTCACGTCCATTATCGGAATAAACACATTCAATAGTATAAGGACATTGGGTTAACACATCGTTTTGTAAAAATTGTGCCGCGCTAAATTGGGATTTATCAGGGTAAATACCCGCATAAAGCTCACGTGAAAAATCATCAATACCGACAAATAAATATTCTCTAGTTTGCTGTTTTGTTTCATTTTTAAGTAAAGGTAAACGTTTGGTATCAACGTGTAGCATTTCTCCCGGATAGGTTTTGTTGTAGTGTTTAACTTGTCATCTTAATTTATCTTCAATCGATTTTTCGACTTTAACCAGACGTTTAATTCCATAACGAATGGTTTTATAACGTTCATTCTTACATTCCTTACTGGTTAAAAACACAAAACAGCTTCAATCGTGCTTTTTAGTACGTTATAAATGACTTAACGAATGGCAATAAAACGTTTAGCTAAATCAGTGACCGTTATTTTTTCTTTTGCTATATCTCTTGTCTATGATAAGGCGTTAATTTTGTTTTTTTATGTATATTTATTACAGTATTTTTTTAATCACTGTAAACAATGTGAGTAAATTTTATATATTTCTAATTAATCACTTTTCTTAATAATTAAATTAATGTTATATTTACAATATATTTACAAGAAATCTAATCATTTCATTTACTTTAAAAAGTTATGTTGTTTAGTTTATAGTTATTTTAATTTTTTTGTGAATAGGTAATATTAGTATTTTATGTTTTTAAAAGCGCAATATTTACTCATATTTTCACAAAACGTAATTAGTTAATAAAAGAACTTTAATAAATTTTATTATATAAAATCATAGGGTTAAGTGATGAAAAAATTGCAATATGGACGAAGAAATGATATAATTAATAGTAAGGTACA